>QIGT01000473.1 GCA_003230835.1 Gammaproteobacteria bacterium | reverse complement strand
CATCCTGCGTTACAAAGGGTTGGTTAGCGGCCAAATAGCAGAACAGTTGTACGGCAAAATAAGCTTCACCCACCGTGAGCATGATGGCTTTGTCGATAACGTGTTATTGAATACTGAACTCCAAGATGAAGACCAAACTTCCATACGAGCTCAATTACGTTGGCAAGGTGATGCCGCTGAATGGATATTGTCAGTCGATACCATGGAAGACGATCGTGCCGACATGGGTCGCACAGGTATAGTCGATCGCGCACCGCTATCTTTAATAGTGGCCGCAAATGGTGTTACTGGCCCTCGCGAACAAGCTTCTCCTTCAGATGGTTTCTCAGAAAGAGATTCATTCGGTGTCAGTTTGCAAGGCAACATTGATTTTGGATCTGGCACATTCACCAGCATCACCGCCGTGCGTGAAGTTGAAACCGATTGGGAGATGGCCTCGGTAGGCGCTGGCCTTGGCGCGCTGGGCTTGCCATTTGATGAAGTTATAGATGATATTGTTGAAGACATCGACACTTTCTCCCAAGAATTTCGGTGGACCTCCGACTTAGACGGTAATTTTGACTATGTGGTGGGTGTGTTTTATCTCGTCGAGGAAACTGATCGGATAGAGCAGTTTAAGATTACTGCTGCTGGCACATATGGTGATCCCACTAGCCCCTTTCGGGTAACTGATGTGGGCTCACAAAGCATCATTGGTAACGAGTATGCTGAAACAAACAACGAAACCACCAGCTGGGCGGTCTATGCTCATGCAGACTGGGAGTTGTCAGAGCAATGGAACGTGTCTCTAGGTGGGCGATACACCCGAGATGAAAAAGACTATGCCGCTACTTCAGTAAATTGTGGTCTCGATCTTACCGGTACCGCGTTTGAAAACTTCGCGCCTTGTGCTGGTGTGGGCGGAAGCCTTAGCATTATTGCAGAGGCATTCAGCATCACTGCAGATGATGAGTGGACAGACTTTTCACCCAAAGCATCTATACAGTTTTTTCCCAACGATGATGTCATGTTCTTTGCGAGCATTTCTAAAGGGTTCAAGAGTGGAGGTTTTGCGGGATCCCAAGGTGTAGAGACCAGTGCCTCAATTCCAGTTGACCCTGAAGAGGCGATAAATTTCGAGTTGGGTATGAAAGGTACGTTCTTTGATTCGCGGTTACGCTTTAACCTCACCGCATTTCGCACTGACTATGATGATTTGCAAATTGTCAGATTTGGGCCGGTGGCCGGTTCAGAGTTTGGTACCTTTGTGACGGCAAACATTGGTGAAGCAGAAATGACAGGGTTTGAAGCAGAGTGGGAATGGTGGATGACCGACAACTTAAGTTTGTCTGGCTACTACGCCTATCTCGATACGGAAGTAGACGACCTAGTGCTAGAAACTACTGGTGGTCCTGTTGATGCTTCAGGCTCGCCGCTACGGCAAGCACCTGAAAACTCAGCCAACCTTGTGTTGGCCTATGAGTTAGCGACGCAAATAGGTACATTCGACTTCAGCGTGACTTACCACAATACAGATGAGCAGCTTATGGATTATGTATTCCAGGCTACCCAGATCGATCGCACAGAGCTTTTTGATGCGAATGTGACCTGGCGCTCTAGTGATGAAAAGTGGAAGTTGTCTCTGTGGGGTAAAAACCTCAAAGACGATGATTACATTGCCCACGCCTATGTGATTGGACCTGGTGTCATCGGTGTATGGGGGCCGCCTAGAACCATGGGATTGACCGCTACTTACTCTATGTAATTAGTTCTTGTCCAAAATACGCAGTATTTGGGGCTAGAACTAGCGAGGGCAGGACGCCCGAGACAAAATCCGTAGGGTTTTGGAAGGTTTTCCTACTGCATAGGAGGAAAACCGTAGGAGTAAAAGTGCTTGGACAGCACTTTTGGGACAGGCACTAATTGGATGTAGGCCGCAACGAGAAAAGGCGCGCTGGGTCGCGCCTTCTTACTATTCGAATCTAGGCAGGTGAGGGGTATATGGCTAGGTCAGATAAGCAGGATAAGTTGGCGCTGATAAAGCGCACAACGCGTCGACGTTTTGCCTTTACATTGGTGACCTTGTTGTTGTATTTCTCCTTTGCACTGAATTGGACCGAATTCGGAGCAGGTATGTCTACTGGCATAGGTAGCACTTCGATCACCGGCGCCATGCTGATGTTTGCTTTTTTGATTGTTACATTCATTGCTCTAGAATATTTATTCTTGCGCCTGACAGGTGTGTCGTTGCGCAAACAAGACAACGACGGGGCACAATAAGTATGTTGCGGTTGAGGATCAGCCGTTGAACATATCAGCAATTACGGTATTCCTAATCTTTGTTGCAGGTACTCTCGGCATTAGCTATTGGGCGTCTAAGCAGACCAAGAGCAGTAGCGATTTCTATAATGCGGGTGGTCAAATCTCTGGGTTGCAAAATGGCACGGCGATCGCTGGTGATTTCATGAGTGCTGCTTCATTTTTAGGTATTACGGCACTGTACTTTGCCTATGGATTCGATGGTTTTGTTTTGTCCATTGGCGCTTTCGCTGCATGGCCAGTCATGCTGTTTCTGCTCGCGCGACGGGTACGCAATCTAGGTAGCTATACCTTCGTTGACGTCGTTTCACAGCGCCTAGACCGAAACCGCATACGATATGTTGCGATACTTGGCACATTGGTCGTGGTTATCCTCTATCTCATCGCACAAATGGTGGGTGCGGGCAAACTCATCGAACTGCTTTTTGGGCTGCCGTATGAATATGCTGTCATCACCGTCAGTGTCATAGTCATCGGATATGTCACTTTTGGTGGCATGTTAGCCACTACCTGGGTACAAATTGTTAAAGCGATATTGCTCATGGTCGGCGTCACGATACTTGCATTTTTGGTCATGCGTGAGGCTGGCTTTAGTTTCAACACCCTGATAGAAGGCGCGGTTGCCAATCATCCCAATGGCGGTGACATTTTGATACCGGGTGGTGTCTTCTCAGACCCCATCCAAGTCATTACCATCATGGTGTCTATGATGTTTGGCGTATTAGGCTTGCCGCACATTTTGATGCGCTTGTTTACCGTGCCCACAATGCGCGAAGCGAAACAATCTGTGTTCTTCGCCAGTTTGTTTATGGGTTACTTCTACTTGTTACTGGTGATCATAGGCTTTGGCTCGGTTTATTTGTTATACAACCGTCCTGAGTTTTTTGACGCCGCGGGACAAATGATTGGTGGTGGCAACATGACAGCCATTCATCTTTCTAGTGCGGTTGGAGGAGACTTGTTTACCGGCTTCATGTCTGCCGTATCGTTCGCCACTATCCTAGCTGTGGTTGCCGGGCTAACAGTTTCGGGTGCTGCGGCAATATCACACGACCTATACGCTGAAGTGATCTGTAAAGGTAAACCAGATCCGCGTAAAGAGTTGGCCATAACTCGAATCACTACGGTGGCGATCTCAGTCATCGCGGTTTTACTCGGTATCGCTTTCCAAAACGAAAATGTGGCCTTTATTGCCACCATGCCCATGGTTGTGGCGGCAAGTGTTAACTTTCCCATTCTGTTCCTGTCTTTATATTGGTCAGGGTTAACGACTAGAGGTGCAATCGCAGGCGCCTTGTTGGGCCTGCTATTTTCTGTAGGGCTTATTGTTGTGGGGCCGCAAGTTTGGGTGTCCGTGCTGGGTTACGACGAAGCGTTATTTCCGTACAACTATCCAGCTTTGTTTACCATGCCATTGGCTTTTGCGGTAGCGTGGATTGTCTCGATAACCGATCAAACCAGCCGCGGGCAGTTGGATCGCGACAACTATCACGCTCTGCTTGAACGTTCGGAATTTGGTGAATAAGGGGAATTCTATGCAGCTGGTTATTTCTATTTTGCTTGGCTTTTTGTTAATCTCGACCGGCTGCACAAGCCAATCTTTTCCAGCGGCTCAGGTAAAAATCATCCGAGATAATTACGGTGTGCCACACATTTACGCCAACGATATCTTTGGTTTGTATTACGGTTATGGATATGCCATTGCACAGGATCGCTTGTTTCAATTGGAGATGGCTAAGCGCAGTACGCAAGGTAGCGTTGCTCAGGTGCTGGGGGCACAGTACTTAGAAT
>QIGT01000157.1 GCA_003230835.1 Gammaproteobacteria bacterium | reverse complement strand
AGGATACGACGACGTCGCAAAGCACAGAACAACCCAACGAATCGACACTAATTTAATGAACCGACTGTCTCAAAGTCGTTGACAGGTTCCGTGACCCGAACGTAGGGTCGATGGTTGACAACATTCGACGTATCCTGGGTAACTATGCCCCGCTTGGGGCTGCAAAACTAATGAAAGGCGTTTTAGACGGTCCGGCGTACGTAAAAGCTGCTGAAAAAGACCGACAACTCGCTGTTCGCGAGTTCTTTACCTTCGACGTACTCAATCAGGTTGGCATCATCGCGAAGGGGGTTGATGAGGTGATGGGCGCGTTGCAACGCTATTCGAATGCTGGGGTTGACGCGCTTTGTATTCATCTTGTTGGCCCTATGGAAACTCGCCCATATGCAATTAGGTGCATATCTGAGGCGCGCGCGCTGCTCTAGGCTTGCTTCACTCCCTGGATACGGTGGCTCTCAGTCCTAATTTTCTGGAGTGAAAAATGACAGATTTTTACAACAGCTCGCTCGACCAACAACGGATGGCTTATAGCAAACTTGGGCATGAAGCGCTCAAGCGTTGGGATATGCTTGGCGCGTCTTTGAAGTTGTTGAAACAAAGAGAGAATGCAGTATTTTGCGTTTCTACGCCGCAGGGAGAGAAATTTGCCATGCGCATTCATCGTGCTTATTACCATACCGACATTGAGGTTTTATCTGAGCTGCAGTGGATGCAGGCGTTAGATGAATACGGCGTGTGTACACCTTCGGTAGTACCTTCTAGTGACAATAAGCTGTTTGAGATTGTTTCTATTGATTCGGTCCCCGAACCCCGCCAGGTTGACCTGTTTGAATGGATCGACGGGGAAGCTATGGGGTCCATCGAAGCAGGCGTCTCTGGGAACGTTGAGCAACTCGTTTCTAACTATCGTTTGCTCGGCGCGCTTGCCGCAAGTATTCACAATCAGGCCGCAAGTTGGACTTTTCCCCAAGGGTTCACGCGCCATAAGTGGAATTCTGAGGGTTTGGTTGGGGATGATCCGGTGTGGGGGAGGGGTTGGGAAAATCCAGCGCTGACGGCTGCACAGCGAGACCTGTTATTGGCAGCTCGTCAGGTGGTGCATGAGAAATTGGCCGAGTTTGGCACGGGGTCTGATCGTTATGGTCTGATTCACGCTGATTTTCTCCCGGAAAACGTAATGGTATGCCGCGATGAACTGAAGCTCATAGATTTTGACGATTGTGGTTACGGTTGGCATCTATTTGAGCTTGCAATATTTGCCCTACTTCATAATGGCAAGACTATTCAGCTACTTGGGTTGGCTGCAAACGCGTGAAAAGACCGAGTTGACTCGGGAAATGACGCCTCTTGTTATCGATGGAGCCACCCAGTATGCCCAAGCTATTTTGGGCGACAATTCTTAAGCCTTCTTCAAAATGATAATTGGCGCATTCGTTCAAGCGTCGAGACTGTATTGCACTCTACTGTTATCTCTTTTTTTGTTCATCGCCCTTTTTTCGAAAATCACGTTATTCAGGCTCGCATCGAGAGGTTCCAAATGCTGCTGAAAATTAACGGCCAATCTGTCCCGGTGGCAGATTTACTGAGCAATTCGCCGCTGGTAGATGTCATTCGTGACTATCTCGACCTGAAAGGCACTAAATTTGGGTGCGGGATAGGACAATGTGGTGCTTGCACCGTACATCTAGACGGTGTTGCGGTGCGCTCCTGTCTTTTGACTCCCAACAGTGTCGGCGACAAAAAGATTACAACAATTGAAGGGTTAGCCGCTTCGTCGTCGGATGATGATCTACATCCCGTCCAGCAGGCTTGGGTAGAACACTCAGTGCCTCAGTGTGGTTATTGCCAGGCTGGGCAAATCATGAGCGCTGCGTCCCTGTTGAATCAACGCCAACAGCCCAGTGAGGAACAAATTAGAGTTGCCATGGATGGCAACCTCTGTCGATGCGGAACCTATTCCAGGATACGCGGCGCAGTGCAGCGGGCGATAGAAATAACACAGGAGAAGGGTGTTGCAACAGATCAATAGTAGCAGGCGTAAGTTCCTTATTCAGACCGGCTGGATAGCAACCGGCGTGACTGTTGTGAGTGGTTGTGCTGGCATATTACCTGTCCTGCCCAATTCTGATCTTCCGCAGACAGTCGAAGGAGAAACCTGGATACAGCTGCTGCCCTCTGGGAAAATCAGGTTTCTTTGTCCGCGAGCAGAAATGGGTCAGGGAGCATCTATCGGGCTGACACAGGTTGTGGCGGCTGAGCTCAATGTTGCCCCCGAAGACATTGAGTGTGTAATGCCGTCAACGGATGAAATAGCGTCGGTTAAGTTGACCGTTGGCAGTGAAAGTATTTCAGATTTTTTCATTCCCACCGCGCATGGCGGCGCCGCTTTGTGCGAGGTACTCAAACAACGCGCAGCGCTGCAGCTGGGTGTTGATATTGGCGAGATCAATCTTGCTCCACAGGAAAGTGGTGCGTTTGTGACTCGGTCCGGGATGCGTATCGATTATAAAGATTTGGTATCTGCAGAAGTGGTTGTCGTCGAAGGCTCTGATGATAAGGAGAGATCTACGCTGGGAAGGGCCACCGCGGCGCAGCAGCATCTAAGAGAAAATCGTAATCTCCAATGGAATCGCGCGGAGCTGATAGAGATAGTTACAGGACGCATGACATTCAGTCGCGATGCCGCTGTCACAGACATGCTGTACGGCCAGATACTGAAGGCTCCGCCATTTTCCAAGTCGTCTGTAAAAGTTGATTTGGGGTCAATTCAATCTCAGTTAAGCGTGGTGATGGCCCGCGTCGACGAAAAAAAAGTGCAGATACAAATTGTCTGCAAATCCGCTTTTGATCTCGCCAGTGTGGTGCGAGAGGTTCAGGTGCAATGGGGCCTAGCAGATCTGTACCAGCAAAAAAACCTAGATGACATCATGGATGCCAATAAATACAGGCAGGACGATGATTTTGAACATACCCTATTTGAGGCGCACTCCTCAGAAAGTTTCCAGCAGGATCCAACAAAGAAGGTGGTTGCACGGTACACAACGCCCCTTGCAGCACATGCGGCAATCGAGCCTAGAAGCGCAGTTGTTCAGTATGGTGAAGACAAGACCATTGTTTGGGGTGCCTCACAAGGTACTCACTTTGTACGCAATCGAGTTGCGCGGGTTGTAGGGCAGGATAAGCAGAAGGTTGTGGTTCACGCGCATCGACTCGGCGGGGCGTTCGGCGGTCGCATATTGTGCCAAGCGGCAGAAGAGGCTGCGTTGTTATCTAAGCTTGTGGGGAAGGCTGTGCGAGTGCAATGGTCTCGAGAAGACGAATTTTTGCACAACAGCGTACAACCGCAGTTTGATCATCTGATTGAAGCGACGGTAACCCTGGACGGGTACTTGAGGAATTGGGAGCAGTGTTTCACCACTTCGCCGATCATTTTCAGCTCTGCAGTGCTGCCGACCTATCTGCAACGCATTGTCGATTTTACCCAAGAGGACGGTTCGCCAAGGTGCGCTCTGCCACTGTACACAATACCTGATGTGCGGGTGCGCTATTCAGATATTCGAACCCCGATAATCACCAGCGCGTGGCGTGGTCTTGGCGCCTTACCCAATACGTTTGCTAAAGAGTGCATGATTGATGAGCTTGCAGCGTCCATCGGAATGGATCCGTTGGCGCTAAGAATCAAGAATTTGGGACCAGAGTACCAGCGCCTAGCCGAGGTTTTTGAGGCGGTCGGCAAACTCAGCGGTTGGAGCGCAGAACTTGCGCCCCATCATGGAATGGGCATCGCCGGAACCATCTACAAAGAAACAGCGGTTGCGGTGGTCGCTGAGGTCTACGTCAGCCCCACAGATAATCAAATACAGGTCACTCGGGTTTGGTGCGCACAGAATTGTGGGCTGGTCATAAATCCGGACCAGGTCACTGCGTTGATAGAGGGGAACATCGTGTGGGGCATTTCTGCGGCCCTCAAGGAAGGCCTGCAAGTCAAAGATGGCCAGTTTCAGTCTGCCAATTTTGACAGCTATCCTATGGCCAGAATGTCTGATACGCCGGAGATTAACGTGCAAATGATTGAGCATGAAGGTGAGCC
>QIGT01000144.1 GCA_003230835.1 Gammaproteobacteria bacterium | reverse complement strand
CAGTGATCAGCGCCACAGTGCTTACACCCGTATAGAAGGCAGCTAAACAGGCTAAATGAAATCCGCCCATGCCGATGACAACCCCCATCACCTGAGGTCGAGCACTACGTATATTGCGCGTCATTTCAGACATAGTTTGAGTAAGCGCTCCCAAGGAAAGTACTGATACGGCGGATACTATCGAGAAAGGCCTTCGA
Source organism: Gammaproteobacteria bacterium (assembly GCA_003230835.1). Lineage (GTDB taxonomy): Bacteria > Pseudomonadota > Gammaproteobacteria > Pseudomonadales > Azotimanducaceae > UBA4421. The sequence continues at coordinate 3,893 of QIGT01000144.1, read as the reverse complement.
CTACCACGGTGGAAAAAGCTCTGGCTTAGCATTCCTTTTTACCAAAATAACTGTAGAGATGCGCAGTTGCTGGCCGCTTCAGGGGATATAGACAAGTCCGCAGGAAATTAACAGCAGTTGGTTTCAGGGAGTTGTGCAGTCGACGAGGCAGTTCGCGGCCAAAAGCGTAAGTTATCCATGCCAGTCTTCACGCAACAGGCCGTAGATGACTTCATCAACAAAACGCCCCTTTACGAACTGGTTTTGTCGAAGGATTCCCTCTTGCTCAAAGGCTAGTTTTTCCAACACTCGCATTGAGGGTTTATTTTCAGCATCGGTATGCGCTCGTATTCTGACTAGCTCAGAGTAGCTGACAAATGCCTCGCCAATGACTTTCGATGCGGCTTCTACAGACAAGCCCCTGCCACGTAAGTCAGCGTGAACCCCATAACCGATGACCGCTACTCTACGATCTTGCTCGAACGTTAGGCTAACTACGCCAACTACTGAACCTTCATGAACAATTGCCCAGTTAGGACAATGACCACGATCTCTCCCCCGCATCTCGGCCACAAACTTAGCCGCATCACTTTCCGTGAAATGTAACGGAATGCTGGCATTGAATCGCTCCCATCCGGGATCACTTTGCCAATAGGACAGCACTGCGGCAGTGTCGCCAGCCGAAAATGGTCTCAGCTGTAGGTGTGCAGTATTGAGGTTACTGGCTATCATATTCAGAACATACCAGCACTGGAATCGAACGTCGCCATTGGGCACTTCGCGTCGCTTTACATCTCCTTGCGCTGGACGGCAGGTTACTTAGGACTTTGTTACCGTTTAAAAGAGCAAATTCTGTAATGGAATAGCGGAATTTTCCGCAATTGACCATGTCCCTCAGCCGTTTTCGGGAATACGCCAACCTCTGATGATCAGCCACAACATAAAAATGGGTTCGCCGGCGAAGGTCGCTGTAAGGAATCCAAGATTGACGTTGGGGATGATGTAGAGCCCCAATACATAGGCAATGTAGCCAACACCTGCCATGACTAGAAGAACACCAAGCGCAGATGGAATGTTGCGGGACAGGACGATAAGGTATCCGCGCAGCAGCAGAACAATTCCAAAGATAATCAAAGAAAAACCCCAGTCGTATTGGTAGGAATTGAAGTTCACATAGACCTGTGCATTCAGATACTCAGAACCCAAAGCCGCCATGGCTTCAGGAGAGCCTAGAAGGCTGAAGACTTCGATATAGTTCAGCAAAGCGGTCAGCGCCATCGCGATATAGATAAGACAGAACACAAAGGTCAGTAATGATAAGGACCGATTGACCGGAACAAGTAGAATGTAAAGTGCCCAAGCAACAACTATGTCGAAGGTGTAATTCAGTAGGTACGCAATGATACCCGTCAGAAATAACCCTCGGTTGTCCATTAGGTTCAGAACCGTCTGTGCAGCATCACCCGGAACCAAAAGACTAGGAAATACGTAAAATTGCGCGAAAGGCGCGGTTATGCTCACTATCAGTAATCCAAAACCAGCTACAAGCGCCGCTTGTTTCAAAGACAAGCCTTGTGTTTTAAAATGTTCAGTGTCTACGCTTAAATCGTTGGACATAACGGTTCCTCAAAATTAGAATAGGTACACTGTACGTAAATCTAAACGTACAGTGTACCTATGTCAACCGCTTGTGGAGCGTTGCTATTCCTCGCAGGAACAACAAAAACCATCTAACGCGTGCCCGAATTGTGGATGCTGCCATCTCTGTAGCAGATGAACAGGGTATTGGTTCACTCAGCATGAGAATGTTGGCTAAGACTTTGGGGTTCGGTGTCATGTCCCTGTACAACCATGTCAAAGACAAAGACGATCTGTTAGATGGAATGGTAAATACGGTAGCCGCGGAAATCGAACTACCTGATGGTCAGGCAACATGGAAAGATGGTTTGCGCGCCTGCATGATTTCGGCTTATCGAGTCATGTTAAGCCATCGCTGGCTCTCAAGCGTTTGGGGTCGGTCTCCCGGCCCGTCAAAAAACGGCTACCACGAGGTAATACTGCGTTTGATGCGCGAAGCAAAGTTTCCGGAGGAGTTAGCATGCCGAGGCTTCCATGCATTGACCATGCACGTCACCGGTTTTGCTTTACAAGTCATGGAAATGCCGTTTTCCAACAAGGCAGAGTTTGTCGCTTTGGGCAACAAGTCTCTTAATGAGCTAGATGAACTAGAGTTTCCCTACCTGCGTGAACACATTCATTTTCATCTTGAAGGAAAAGACCAGCGCAGTGATTTCAAATATATGTTGGATCTAATTCTCGACGGGCTTGAGAGAGATTTCGCTGATGCTCGTAAGCGAATCACGCGATAGACCAATCCTAGCGAGAGCCTGTTCATTTTGACGCTTCGCTTGCAACTGTCCTTTCCAAGGCAATCGGCTCATCTACAACGTCGGAGAATCCAAATGTTTGCCTGAGTTTGTCTCCCTTGATCTTGAATGGGACCTTTAGATCGAGACCGCTTATACGTGTCGCAAACGGATCATCAGGATCATCGGTCACTTCAATCCCGCCTCGCCAATCTGTAATTTTGGCGAACTTCTGCGCCCACGCTAACTGACTGATTGGTGTTTCCTCGGCAACATTGAAAACCTGATTTTGTGCCTGCTTATGGCCGAGGGTGACCGCAATTGCCGCGCCAACATTCTCGATGTATCCATAGGTGGACTGCCAGTTCGCCCACATTCGGGGAACCACTAGCACTTCTTGATCTCTCATCATAGGCGCGATAGCCCAGCGGAAGCGTCTTTGTTTGTCACCAGGCCCATAGACCATCGGCAATCTGAGAATTGTCCACGCCGACGAAAGCTGCCGGGCAGCAGTCTCTATGGGAATTTTGTCGTAGTCATCCATGTACTTATCAGGGTCGTCAGTCGATCTAGGTTTATCATCTCGGTACGGATATGCCGTAGAACGAAGTGGAGAATCCTCATCTACCGCGTCTGGAATTGCGTTGCCACTTGCTCGCCTGTGAAGTAGTTCGTAGTTAGAGTAGACATCGCTAGAGCTAATCATGACGTACTGATCGATTACACCGTCTAGGCAATCCAAAAGTGGCTGCGTGTTGGCGATTACCATCGGTATGACATCGACGACAACATCGATTTTTCGTTCTAGAACGATTTGCCGCACCTGATTGGGATTGGAACGATCACCAGCTACATAGATGGCATTCGAGACCGAATTCGGCTGCGGCGATCGACCCATTCCGAAAACCTCACGACCCTGAGCGCAAGCATGACGCGCTATAGAAGGGCCAACGAATCCGTTAAAACCAATGATCAATACAGGCATCTACCCATACTGACTGGCGTTAAGGCGGTTATCAATCGGTCCGGTTTGGGCACTTCACGTCGCTTTGCGCCTCCTTGCGCGATGCTGCGTCGTAAGCGCCGACTAATATCTGTACCAGCGTTGATTCGGACTCAACGTTTACAGCAAATTCGAATTGCAACCCGTCCTCGTAGCCCTGCTGATTAGTCAGGGTCCACGACCACATCAGGGGAAAGCCAATACACTTAGACCAAGGCGAGGTTTCAGAAATATCCAGCATATTAATACCTGGATCTTTCGCCATAGAATCAGGAACGCAGGTTGTGAGGCTATCCCTGTGTGTCAACCTGGCCCCATACAGTCTCTGATTGGGATAACATAGATTTCAGGGTGCCTTATAGAGTCAAAGACATGCCAAAATCAACATCAGAGCACCACCGCACCCAGGTTACACCGGATCCCGCGTTGGAGAAAAGAACGCGCCGAGTTTTCAGTGCCGAATATAAACTTCGCATCATTGCTGCAGCCAATGCTTGTAAGCATGGCGAGTTGGGTGCACTGCTGCGTAAAGAAAAACTCTATAG
>QIGT01000131.1 GCA_003230835.1 Gammaproteobacteria bacterium | reverse complement strand
CAAGGGCTTGCTGTACGAATTAGAGTGAGTTGAACATGCCAGTGTGACAATATCTGGAATCAACAGTTGACAGGTCAATACATATCAGCAGCCTGTCGGGCTTGAACAAACGCAAAACTGTTGAACTGCAAACGTGCTTAAAAAATAGGCAGATAAATTGAGATTTTGACGATTTTTACCCTTTTCCGTCGTCATTTCCCCCTTTAGCCAACTCTCAGACGCAATACGGCCATGCGTTTCACATTCCACGCCAGGCAAACCAGGTTCCACTCCCCGGTCACCTTCTTCAAACCGCGCAGGGAGAACTGACGAAAGCCCATCACCGACTTGATGATGCCAAAGACCGGCTCCACCGTCTGCTTGCGCAGGGCATAGGTTTGCGCTGCGGCCGATGTCTTCAGGCGATGCGCCATGGTCTGCACCGGCGTGGCCGCTTGTGCCAAAGGAGCGGGCTCGGTGTGGCGCACGCGCCAGTGCGGATGATGATCCTGGCGGGCCACGGCAATGAGTGGCTCAATGTTGGCTTGTTGGCACGCCAAGATATTTTTCTCGCTGCAGTAGCCGGTGTCAGCAACCAGGGTTTGAACAGCACCGAGTTGTGCGCCCAGCGCTTGCAGTGTTCCCAGCATGGGCTCTACCTGCTCCTTGTCGTTGGGCGCTTGCGTCACGCCCGTGGCCACCACCAACATCGTCTTGGCATCCACCCCCGCCTGTGCGTTATAGGCCTGCTCAAAGCCGCCACCGGAGACGGGCATGATGCGCGACTCTTCGTCGGTGAGATTGATCTGCTCGGTATCGCGCACGCCTGACTGGGGTGCCTTGGGCTGCTTGCCTGCAATCTTCTTGCCCGTGGCTTTCTCTTTGGCCGCACGCTGGTCCATCTTGGCATCAAACTCGGCCTTCTCCTGGGCATAGCGCTGGGCTGAGCGCTCAGCGATCTTGGCCTTAGCCACCGCCATGGCATCAAGTCGGTCTGTGCGCAGCTTGAGCTCTTCGGGCAAGTTCATCCCATCGGGGATGTTGGCACTGTCGGCCTGCTCAGCCAGTGCCAGCAGTTCTTGTACTTCCAGCTCAATCCGGGTTTGCAGCTTGACGATGTGTCCGTGGGAGAGCGCGCTGTGGCGTGAGGCGTTGGCGTGAATTTTGGTGCCGTCCAGGCAGACTGTACCCAGCTTGAGCAGCTTCATCTCTTGGGCCATGTCCAGGACCTGCACAAACAGGGCGGCAAGCTCATCAAGAAATCGTCTGCGGAACGTAGCCAGGGTGTCGTGATCGGGGTGGGTGTTGGCGGCGATGAAGCGAAAGGCCACTGAGTCGTAAGTGGCCCTCTCCAGCTTGCGACTGGAGAATACGCCCGTGGCGTAGCCGTACACCAGAATAGACAACAACGTGGCGGGGTGATGGGCCTTGGAGCCACGGCCCGCGTATCTGCGGGTGAGAGGGGAGAGGTCAAGTTGATCGATGACTTCAACCACGAACCGGGCCAAGTGATCTTCATTGAGCCAATCTTCTACCGAAGGCGGCAGCAAGTAGTCGCTCTTGCGGTCGGTAGTTATGAAGTGGGACATGGCACCATTCGCTTATTGGGACAACCATGATTTTACCATTCTCGCTACGAATTCAGAAGCTAAAGTCAGTACCTTTTGTGGGGAAAGTCCGACAGGCTCCTAGTGTACTGCGTCACAGATAAATGAACTAAAAAGCCATTCTCCGGTCACTATGACAGGAGGATTGGATATGCGAATAGCGGCGGCGGTTAAGTTAACTCGAGAACTAAAGACAACAATTAAAGGACTGGCAAAGGGAGAGAAAGATTTCAGTGCGCTTGGCGCAACGGGCGCGAATTCTCTTGTTGGCAGCAGAGGGTGTATCCAATAAGGCGATCGGTGAGTTGTTGGCTAATACAGATTCACTTGCGTTGCAGCCTGTAACTTTGCCTTCGCGGAACTTGCAATACACAATTACTCGTACACTGCTCCGCAGTACTACCGGGGTGAATGAGCCATTCCCCGGACGGGACTTTAACCCGCTAGATTAATCGCCGGTAACGGCGTGCGAACTGCCCCCGCCATTCGTTTTGCAAAAAAGAATCTTCAACGCTTCGACAGCCCGGCGAAACTGCTAGTCACGTAACTGGCAGTTTCGCCCTAAGTCGTCAATATATTTGGAAACCATATCCGGGGTGTGCGGAGATATAGCGCTCGGCATACCGCTGATACCACGGCCTTGCCGGCAGAGGGACGTGGTAAGTGATTGTTTTCTGATGGAATCTGCGCCAGAGCTGGCGTTCCTTCTCGGCATCCATGCCGCTCTCCTTGTGTTAGGGAAATATCCCGACTAGGATGAAGGATAATGGTAAAGTAGTAGGTGAGGCAAGGGGACTTATATGGACGACTTATATCAATGTCCGTAGAATACAATGTTATACATAAAGGCAAAAGAATGATTTTCCAAAGAGACGAACTCAATAGAGTAGTTTGTAACATTAGAACACCAAATGGGACAAACGAGGAAGTTGGAACAGCTATATTTATCGAAAAAGAGAATAATGCTTTTTTATTAACAGCATCACATGTTGTTGCGAATATCAATGCTCAAACTTATATTGTGCTATCAGATGCAAACGGAGTTCCCACAAAAGTAAACTTAAACGTCTTGCTTGGTGGTGCGGCTTTTGTAAATCATCCCACTGCTGATTTGGCAAAAGCTAAAATAAACGTAAGCGCAACAAATCAGGCTCATCTACAAAATAGATGTTTCCCCTTTAGTCAAATTGCGGTAAGTCCGATTACTTTATCAAAAGATTTAGAATTAACGTCTATTGGTTTTCCATTGGGTTTAGGTGCTACAGGGAATACATTTTCTCCATTAACATTTAGAACATTTGTTTCTGCACCCTCTATTACCTTGCCAAGGTTTGATAATAATGCACTATGTGAGTTTATCATTCTTGAATTACCTAGTATCGGCGGCTACAGTGGAGGCCCTCTTTTTGATTTAGGCTATGTAATACATGGCGGAATGACAACAACAAAAGAACATACAAGTTTGCATGGAATTGTCCATGGAACAATTTCTGATCCAACAGGGGGGAAACTTGCAGCTATTACTCCATGTAGTTATTTGAATAATTGGTTATGAAACCACCTACAGTACCATGTAAAAATGTATAACAAATCGTCCAACCCGACCGTCTAACCCGACCGTTTTATACGCCGCGCCGCTTCGCTCTGCTCTGCTCTGTATAAAACGGCCGGTTAACTCAAGCGTTATATTCAAAAAATGGAATCGCAATATGTCGAAAGTGTTTATCAGTTACTCAACGCAAGATGAACAGATAGCAAGAGATATATTCGGTGCTTTGAAACAAGTGGGAGCTGATCCTTTTTTGGCTAGCATCTCACTTCAGCCTGGTGTTAATTGGACAGAAGAAATATTTAGTAACCTAAAATATTCGAAATGGGTATTTTTTATTGCAACAAAAGCGGCCTGTTCATCACCTGCGGTGCAGCAAGAACTAGGTGCAACATTGGCTAACAATAAACATCTGATACCTGTGTTAATCGACATATCCCCAGCTGAATTGCCCGGTTGGGTTGGGCAGCATCAGGCTGTTGACGCAAGAACAGATGCAGGACAACTTCGCTCAACAATAGAGGCAATAGGGCAGACAATACGTGATGATAAATTCTGGTCTGGCGTCATCCTTGGTGGTCTCGCTGTGGCGCTAATCGCATATGCAGGAAAATGAATATAACAATGCGCTCGTTCGGACGCAAACTACGCTACGCTTCGTTTGCGTCGCACAGCTTAGACGTTAGCGATATAAAGGAAAATTAATGCCCAATTTAAGTTCACAACTAGTATTAGATCGTTGCCCACTATGCTCTGTATCGAAACCAAATCTTCAACTCACTCGAGCCCTTTGTGATGGAAGCCGATTGTCATTGGCCTTGGCGTGGCATGTAGCGATACACGGCACAATGATGAACCCGGATAAAAGGAGTCGGGCGATACAAGTGGTTCAAGCCTCGTCTTCACCGGATTATGGGGACAGTATACTTATCTCCGATCCGGACTCCGGGTTAGACAAGCTGTCTGTCGGTGTGCGACTCGGGTGGTGAATAATCT
>QIGT01000054.1 GCA_003230835.1 Gammaproteobacteria bacterium | reverse complement strand
AAAAGCCCGGCTTGACCACAGCCCCGCTCCGCTACGTCTGCTGTGTGGCCACTTCACGAAGCGGGCCTATGGACAACCCTCCGAGACATCACTGAAGCAATATTATCCGGCATTGGCACAAACTGGGTGGGTCAATTTTAAATGCAAAACCCGGGTCAGTTTTAAATGCTCATTGACACCATGCTGGACACAAATGCAACAAAAATTAAAAATAGATTCAGCACATAATTTTTGAAGTATACTGCTAGGGCTTGTTATGCCTCATACGTAATCCAACACAATTAAGGATCATCAGTGAACTCAATATTATAGGCACGTAACGGGAGCAGAGATGAAGTATTTTTTTGGCAGTTATATATTGGATACAAAAAGCCACGAGCTGCTTCACGTTGACAGTCTCGTAAAGTTACGTCCCAAGGTTTTCAAAGTCTTGACCTATCTTCTCGCTCACCGCGACCGCATGGTTCCTAAAGGCGAACTCCTCGACATGATTTGGCCCCGAAGTGTTGGTGAAGAGGTGCTCAATTCCTGCGTTATGGAAATTCGTAAAAATGTTGGAGATGATGGACGAACCCAGTGTGTGATTAAGACTACCCACGGGCTTGGATACCGGTTTGTAGCACCGGTATATGAGCGCCCGGACAAACATACTGAGTCGCTATCATCCACTCAACCTGATCGTGTAGTTGAGGTCGCATCCGTTACATCAACAGGGCTCTCGAAAGAGCATAAAACTGTGACGGTCCTTGCATGCACGATTGCACGAAGTGAGGCCTTGGCAACCCGATTTGGACCCGAACGAATACACGAGTTGATGGAAGTATTTTTTGCACATGCAGACACCGTAGTGGACCGCCACAAAGGAACCATTATTCAACGACTTGGGGACGGTTTTCTAGCCCTTTTTGGCGCACCGGTAGCGCACGAAGATCATGCACGGCGTGCGGTGTTGGCATCACTGGAGATGGGCACGAGAATGGATAATCAAGTTTTTGAAACCGACCTTTCATCGTTCGATGTTCGTGTTCGTCCGTCTATGGGCCTTCACACAGGCTCGGTAATTGTTGGGAAGTTGGAGGACAGCCTTATCTCGCAAATCTATACCGCGCGTGGAGAAACAACAGATCTTGCTATCCAGCTTCAGTCAGACGCGCCTCCTGGGACAGCGCGAATTAGCGAACGCACCTATCGCCTCGTTGAGACAGAGGTTGAGGTGGAGTCGTGTACTCAAAATACTGGCATGGCACCATCGTACCAACTGCTCGGTATCGTCCATCACCGCGCCGGTGTGTTGCAAACCCGTCACGGTCTCATTGGCAAGTTTGTTGGTCGAAACGAGGAACTTGCAATTGTGAATGAGCGTTTTAATCGCGCAGACAGGAGTGATAGTCAGACGATCGGCATTAGCGGTGTAGCCGGAATTGGAAAATCACGGTTGGTGGATGAGTTTTGTTTCGGTTTGCCTGCAGGAATGGTGACTGTCTTTAAAGGCAATTGTCTGCCCTATGGCAAGAGCACTCCATATTTACCATTTGTCGATCTGGTTCGTGCTGCTTGCGCGCTCAGCCTTAGCGACGATCCCGCGCAAACCCTTGAAAAGATTCGCAGTCATCTCAATCGAGAGGAATTAACACAGGAAAATGAGCTGTTGCTTCTGGAATTGCTTGGTATTCCCATTGATCGGGGACCAGTCAAACGTTTAAGTCCACAGGCCCATCGTGCCCGTACATTTAAACTTTTGCAAGACATAGTGTTACGTGCTGCAGCACACCAGACAACTGTAATGGTGATAGAAGATATTCATTGGATCGATGCTACATCTGAAAAGTGGTTGAACGAATTTGTAACCCACCTCGGCGACGCGGCACTATTATTATTGGTAACCTATCGCCCTTCCTATAGCCCGAAATGGCTTGGGCGGGAATCGACCACACTGCTTACATTGCCGCCGCTCACCCGGCGCGATAGCGCCGTTCTGGCGCGATCGATACTCGGCCAACCCAAAGACAAAGACAACAATGTAGTAAAAAAAGATATTGTTGCTAAGGCCGAGGGAAACCCATTTTTTTTGGAAGAATTAATCCACGCGCTTAAAGCAACTGCAGGAAATTCGAAGCTTACTGATATTCCTGACACAATACAGGCCGTGCTTGCGTCACGCATTGACCGTCTTGATGCAGATGACAAACAACTGCTCCAAATCTGTTCGGTCATAGGTACACCAATATCTTACGAGTTATTGCGGTTTGTCAGCGGTTTGGACCAGGGGACGCTTGATTGTTGCCTTGGGAGACTCGAAGAAACTGGATTTTTGGTCGAAAAATATCTGGCGCCGGAGCGTATCTATCGATTCAAGCATGCCCTCACTCAGAAATCCGCATATCTCAGCTTGCCGGAAGGCATTCGCAAAAGTCTTCACTCCCGCCTTGCCAAGATTTTGGAGGATCATTTCAATTTCATTGTCACCAATCAACCTGAAATACTTGCACGTCACCATACGCGAGCTGACAATATCAAAGCAGCTGTACATTATTGGCAACGCGCAGGCCGTAACGCCTACGAATGCTCCGCAAATATTGAGGCTATTAGCTATTCCAGTAAAGGACTGGAAATTTTGACCACATCTGACCGAGTTGAAAGCCGGGCTAAAAAAGAACTGTCTCTACAATTAACCCTCGCACCTGCCCTTGTAGCGGTCAAAGGATACGGTTCAGCAGATGTTGAGCCGGTTTACCTACGCGCACGCACACTTTGCAAGGAAGTCGGCAATATACGTCAATTGTTTATAGTGCTGGTGGGCTTGTGGAATTTTTACTGGGTGCGTGGTGAGTTCGATACTGCTCGAGATGTTGCGTACCAACTCTTAGACCTTGCAGAACAGACAAAAGACAACACACTCCGGCTTCGCGCCCATGCTGCCATGGGAGAGCTTCTTTTCCACGTCGGTGAGTTGAACGCATCTCATCAGCACTTAAAAAAGGGAATTGAATTCACCAAAGCCACGTCCCGAAGCACATTAGCAACGCAAATACCTGAGGTTGTGGGCTTGTGTTATGCCTCTTGGACCCATTGGCATAGTGGATTTGGCAGACAGTCGCAAATATACGCTGAACAGGCTTTTGTCCTTGCCAACGAACTCTCTCATCCGATGAGCCTTACTGTTTGCTGCTCCCTAAGGGCCGAGCTTTACCAATTCCGTTTAGACGTCAGTGAATGCCTCGAAACTGCCGAACAGGCTGTCGCGGTAAGTCGCGAGCAGGAGTTGCCATTTTGGGAAGGAACAGCCATGGTTATACTCGGCTGGGCGCAGGCCATGGCTAACGACTTCAAAGTTGGCCACCAAACGATGGAAGACGGTTTATCTATTTTCACTAAAACAGGCGCAAGAGTCCAACGCTCGACCTGGATGGGCATGTTTGCAGAAGTTTACAATCACAATGAACAATATGAAAAAGGTCTGATAGCAGTAGAAAAGGGACTGACCTGGGTCAGGAAAACCGGCGAAAAACATTATCATTCAGAACTGCATCGCCTCAGGGGGCAGTTACTTCAAAATCTTGACAAGGACGCCAACGCAGCAGTAACAGAGAAAGAATTTCTCCTGGCCATTGAAATCGCCCGCCAACAAGGCGCCAAGATGCGGGAGATCCGGGCAACCACAAACCTGGCCGGGTTGTGGCGAGATCAAGGTCGAACAGAGGAAGCTATTGCACTTTTCCACTCTCATCAGAATTGGCTTGGTAGAGCGTGCGATAGTGTCGATGTAAGGAATGCCCGCGCATTGCTCGACACGCTTTCCTAGTCAAATTACTAAATATTATGAAAATTATACGATTTCATCATGAAAATAATAGGAAATCATCAGGCTTTCTACCACCTGATCAGTTATTGTTCGTCGAGATATGGGGCAGCAATATCGAACTCAGGAAAAGAAGATGCCCTATTTACAGATACGTTTTTCAAAAACTCCAATGTTTTTATTAGCTCTGGCCGCTTTTACAGTTTCGCCGGGAGCCGGTTTCTATAATTCCGTAGCGACAGCGCAAGTCAGCAACCTTGTTTGTAATGATGGGTTCAGAAAAATTCGAACATACACCACCGCGATCAAGTGCAAAAGAGCGGAAGGAGGATTGCGTAACCAACCCG
>QIGT01000158.1 GCA_003230835.1 Gammaproteobacteria bacterium | reverse complement strand
ATGTGGGACCCCGCTACTGTTACAAATCCTTCTGTTTGCAGCGCAACGAATTGTTGTGAGGATTCCAGTGAAACGCCAAGATAGGCACACTTAGCAAAGGACGAAGTCAATTCTGTGGCCCTCCTTTAGTTTAACAAAGCAATTCAACAATGCGAAAAATAGGGGTGCGACATGGCAAGAGATTTGACTGGAAAGATTGCTTGGGTGACCGGTGCTGGCACAGGTATCGGAGAGGCAGGAGCAATTGCCCTAGCAGAGGCAGGTATGCATGTTATTTTGTCAGGTCGCCGTGCGGACAAACTGGCTCAGGTCGCGGCGCAGTGTGGTGCTAACGTGTCGGTTGAGGTTTTAGATGTATCACAAAAAGAAGATGTACAGGCGGTAGCTGAGCGAATTATTGAAACCTACGACCGCATTGATGTGTTGGTCGCCAGTGCGGGTATAAACACGAAGAATCGGAATTGGCACAATGTCTCGTTAGAAGATTGGGATGCGGTGATACGCATCGACCTAGACGGTGCGTTTTATTGTTGCAAAGCCGTATTACCTGTCATGCGCAAGCAAGGTGATGGCTTGATAATCAATATTTCGTCTTGGGCTGGGAAGCATGTGAGTATTCTCGCTGGTCCCGCTTACACAGCGGCAAAGCATGCTATGAATGCCATGACCGAGAGTATAAATATGGAAACTTGTGCGCATGGGGTGCGAGCGACTGCTCTTTGCCCGGGTGAGGTCGCTACGCCTATTCTCGACAACCGACCCATTCCAGTGAGTCAGCAAGACAAAGAGAAAATGGTTCAGGCGCAAGATTGCGGCGAGGTCATTCGATTTTTGGCAGAGTTGCCAGCGCATGTTTGCATCAATGATATGACCATCAGTCCAACCTGGAATAGAGGGTATATTGCAGCGGCAAAAGCTCAGCTTCCTGACTAGGCACTAGCCATTCAATGCGTAGATCTCAGGCAGTAGCAGTTCGACCATCTGCTTGGTTTGTTCGATCATGTCCTGAGTGCCAGTAGCAATAGGTCTTAAGATAAATTTATGTACCCCTGCGTGTTTAAATTCATGGATCAGGTTCATCATTTCGGTGACCCCACCCACGGCGTTGAATCCGCTGGGATCTTTGCCTAAGCGTTTGCGTAAACCTTCGTTATAGCGGGTGACAATAGGTTCGTCTGCAGTACCGAAACGAAATCCAAATCCTGCACCGAAGTGATCGTCATCAATGTGGCGGCCGAGTGCTTCTGCGCGCTGCTTAATCGCTGCGATGACTGGTTTGACCTCTGCGGCGGTGTTGATGCCTGCCTGCCATCCAGTACCCCATCTAGCGGTTCGTTCAATGGCTTGTTTGGCCGAACCGCCAACCCACAAAGGCAGCGGCCTTTGTACGGGTTTGGGGGCGATAGTGGCTTCATCTAACTGGTAATATTCGCCGCTGAAGGTGACTTTGTCTTCTACCCAAAGGCGAGACATGATCTGCAAGCCTTCATCTGTGCGTTTTCCACGGCCCTTGGTGGGCGTGCCTGTTGCGGTGAAGTCTTTAGACAATGCACTGCCGACGCCAAAGGCAGGCAATAGCCGTCCTTCACTGAGCACATCGATGGTGGCGCATTGTTTGGCTGTGAGAATAGGGTTGCGCAGCCCTAAGCTTGCGACGTTCATGCCAAATTTAAGGTGGCGACTGCCCCCCGCTAAGGCGGCCATGACACTCATCGCTTCAAGATTTGGCGCAGCATCGATGATGCGATCACTTTGCCATATTGAATCAACACCACCGTTGTCGCAAATGTCGACCCATTGCCAAAAGCCTCGGGCGTCGTCAAAAGTGAAGTTTGCTATGCCTATTCCGGCGCCGTATCCCATAACTTGTCCTTGTAATTTGGCTGGCTACTTAGACCAGCCGAGGTATCTTACTTGGTGTACGTCGCGTGGATTGTCCTGCCATCCGGTGAGATTAGGATCAACCAGACGCCGCACGGCTACAGTGTATAACGGCACGATAGGATGTTGGCTGAGCATCACCTTTTCGGCCTGGCTAAGTAGTTTATTGCGTTCTTCGATGGTGGCTTGTTGCTGGGCAAGGTGCATGATGTTGTCAAATGACTCACTCTTGAAGCGACCGTAATTGACGTTGCCAATGTCTGAGCGCAGCAAGCCTAAATAATGTTCTGGGTTGTTCTCGCCTATCCAGCCCGCCCAGGCCACGTCAAAGTTACCTTGGCGTAATTCGGAAAAATGGTTTCTCAGATCGGCTTGTAATAGCTGTGTGTGAACTCCAATTTGACGCCACATTCCTGAAATAGCCAGATTCAACTTCTTGCCTTCTAATGTATTCACGTGGCGTAAGGTAAGTGTTAAGGGGTGGTTGGAGTTGAAGCCGGCGTCATTCAATAGTCGCTTAGCTTCAATAATGCGCTCTGATCGATCCTGAGTGGCGTGCGCAAGGGTGGCCGGTTGGTAGTTTGAGATGAAGCTTGGCGCAAAACTGAATGCGGGTTTGTTGCCGTTGCGCAGAATACGGGTAGCCAATATTTCTTGATCGATGGCCAACGACAGGGCCTGGCGCACACGGGTGTCTTGTAAGTGTGGGTGTTGGGTATTGAACACGAGGTACATGATTGAAAGCAGATCTGAGATGTGCAGGGCGTTAGCATATTGTTGCTTAACACGCTCGATCTCTCCACTGGGAAAGGTGGCGATGGCGTGAAGTTCTTTGTTGCGAAAGCGATTGTATGCAGATTGCTCATTTACTACCGGGTGATATCTAACTTCTTCGATTGAACCTGGGTCGAAAAAGTGAAGATTACGTCGCATGCTGATGTTTGCCTGGGGTTGCCATTTATGTAGGGTGTACGCGCCGTTGGATACCCAGTTTTGTGGCTTTGTCCAGGCGTTGCCATGGGCTTCGATCACATGCTGCGGCACCGGAAACGCAGTGGGGTAGAGCAAACGTTCCAACAGATAGGGATAGGGTTGCCCAAGTTCGAGAACCAAGGTATGTGGTCCTGTCGCGCGCACGCCTAAGTCTTCAACGGGTTTACTGCCCGCGTTTATTGCGGCTGCATTTTTTAGCATGTACATGAAGTAGGCCAAGCTGGCAGCCGTTTCGGGCGCTTGCAGCCTACGAAAGGAATAAACAAAGTCTTCAGCTGTCAGCCTTTTCCCATCTGACCATTTTAGGTCACGGCGCAAATTGAAGGTCCAAACTAAGCCATCATTGCTGGTGGCCCATGACAACGCTGCACCAGGGATAAGCTCGCCAGCAGCGTTGAAGGTGGTGAGGCCCATGAAGAGGTCATTGAGCAGAGTCTCTTCCAAGCGCAAATTGTAACGGTGTGGATCGAGGGTTTCAGGTTCGCCGGTGTTACCAATATGCAAAATAGGCACTTCTGCGCCGTGGGCGAAAGATGCCAATGATGCCAAGGCAATGGCGCCACTGGTCAAAACCAACAGCAATAAGGCAGTCACTGGTCTGCGTATCTCGACTAACCGGCGAGGCAAAAACATTCAATACTCCTGTACAAGCAAACGCCACCATACTAAAAAGCGCATCGAATGTTGCAATATCTATAACTTACCGGTGAGATGACCGATGCCTGAAACCCCTGTTCTGTTGGCCGATATCGGTGCAACCAATGCCCGCTTCCAAATTGGCTTGGGTTCGAAGCTAGTGGGTGAGCTGATGTTATTGCCTAGCGCTGACTTCGAAGATGTTTCCAGCCTATTGCAAGCGGTTGCAAGTCAGGTCACCGATCAGGGTTTTGAGCTGAGTTGTTTCGAGCATGGGTTATTTGCGGTAGCAGGTCCCACCGACGCCTCAGGTCATATCAAGGCTACCAACACGGGCTTGGTTTTTACCCCACTGGACTGTGAGCAGGTGCTGGGTTTTGCAGTGCATTTGGTCAATGATTTTTATGCTCAGGCGTGGGCGGTACCGAATTTTTCCGACCTTCATTCCTTGGGCGGAGGCTTGGGCGATGGCCAACCTCGAATGGGTGTGAAAGCATTGTTAGGACCAGGCACAGGCTTAGGCATGGCCACTTTGGTTCCTCAACTTCACCAGCAAAGCACCAGTGTGAGCTGGCAAATTTTGGCATCTGAAGGTGGGCATGCAGACCTCGCGCCCGGGAGTCATCTTGAAATAGAA
>QIGT01000212.1 GCA_003230835.1 Gammaproteobacteria bacterium | reverse complement strand
GCGCTGGCAGCACTAAGGCATAGGGACGTCAGCGGCGAAGGTCAGCATGTGGACGTATCTTTGGTCGACTCACTTTTGTACCACTGTAACGGCCATTTAACTTGCGGTGCTTTGGGTTTAGAACAACCAAGGCTCGGCAATCAATTTGGCATGGCTGCGCCGGTGGATAACTACGCGTGCAAGGACGGCATTGTTTTGGCTGGTGTGTTACTCGACAGCCACTGGGTTGAACTCGCCAAGTTGTTAGGGCGCGAAGATTTGTGCGACCTAAAAATTCCCGATCGACTGCAGCGACGCGACGAGTTGAACGACATCCTAGGCGCATGGTGCGCGGTACGCACCGTTGCAGAAGTCGAAGAAATTCTAATGGCCAAAAATCTAATCGTTACGAAGGTAAATAGTTTCCGGGATACCGCAAAAGAATTCCATATTCATGACCGAGATATGCTGCAGGACGTGAAGCTGACAGACGGCAGTGAAGTACCGATTACGAATTCGGCCAATAAATTTTCAAGGACACCGACTAACATACGCTCGCACGCACCGAGTCTCGGAGAACATACAGACTCCATCTTGGGTGAATTAGGATATGGCGCCGGTGAAATGAAACTGTTCAAAGAGGAAAAGGTAATTTAACCCTCAAAGCGGATTCGTATGGTTTCCTTTTCGTGATTCAGGTCATCTGCTGTCGCTAGGGATCGCGCGTTTGAGAACGCCCCCTGATGAGTAGGTTGTCGATATTCATTGTAAATAGTGGGCATCCTGTCTATTATCTTACATAGTGTCCGGTACTAAAACCCAACCTGATACCCAGACTCCTTCAGCACGCGAGACCCAAAAAGATGGCGATTATGCTGCCGCCAGTGTCTGGCGACTGCGGGAAGACTTGCCCCCGTCTAAACATTGTAAAAACAAGCAGGACAAAAATTAAACAGGTGGACTATGAAATTATATGACGCTCCAGGCACGCCTAACCCACTACGAGTGAGATTATTCTTAGCAGAGAAAGGTGTCGACGTTACTATTATCAGGTGTGACACGAGCAAAAACGAGCACCAAACACCGGAATTTCTGCAGAAAAACCCTAGCGGAAAAGTTCCCGTGCTTGAATTAGATGATGGCCGATGCCTGGGGGAATCTGTGGCGATTTGTCGCTACATCGAAGGCATTTACCCCTCACCTAACCTCTTTGGTAATGATCCTTTTGAGTTGGCGTATATTGAAATGCGGCACCGCCAGATTGAACTGGAATTGTGGACGCAGATTGAGACGTCGTGGGACAATGGCCCTCTAGTCACCCGCGTAAAACCAGCAGATCAAATACCGGCTGCCAAACGTGCAAGTGACGCCAATGTAAAACGTTATTATGCAAGGCTGGACGAAGAATTTTCTGTTGCAGAATATGTGGCCGGTGAAAAATTTACGGTAGCGGATATCACGCTTCTTGTTGGCATAAACTTTGCGACGTCGATGGTCGATTTGAAACCAGATGACGCACACGTAAATTTATGGCGTTGGCATACATTGGTTTCAAACCGACCCAGTGTAAGACAATGTTTAGGCCAGTAGTGCTCATACCTTGGCCAACCTTTCGATGGAGCGTAGTGCAAGGTTGTGGTGGGTGTCCTCTATGCCGCTGTGTAGGTTGTTGGCGGCATAGATTATGTGATCCAGGGTTAACACTTTAATTTCCGGTTTGTTGTCGCAAAATCCCGCACCGAGACTGTACTAGTTAGACGCTAAACAACTTGCTTGGTAGTGCCCCTAGCCACAAATTCATCGCAGCTTAAGTGTGCTATTTCAGGTATTTCATGAGCAACGTACAAAACAGGATCATCTTCTAAAAGGTGGATGATTTCTAACAATGGAAGTATGTTAGACCAATGCAAAAGAAAGAAGATCGTCGTATTCAACGTACACGACAATCCCTACAGAGTGCTCTCATCAACCTAATCCTCGATCGAGGATACGAACAGATCAGCGTGCAGGATATCGTTGACCGCGCCAACATAGGAAGATCAACGTTCTACTCACACTATCCATCTAAGGACGCTGTTTTTTTTGACAGTTTTCAACCCCTCGAATCGATGTTAAGAATATCCCAGCAAGAGACCATGGCAGATCCAAATTATAAACATTCGTATAAATTGGGTTTTACTAAGTTGTTATTTGCCCATGTGGACGAAGACCAACATTTGTATCGTGCTCTGGCCGGTGAACGAGGTGGCACACTTGCTGCTAATCAAGTTAAGAAAATTTTGGTTGATCTTGTAGGCAGCGAATTTAGAAATCGCCTAAGCAAAAATAATGTCACGCCAATTGTGTGTGAAGCCGCGACACATTTTGCGGTTGGTGCAATCATGGGAATACTTACTTGGTGGCTCGATCACAAAACGGGTTGGACCTCGAGTGACGCGGATGAGTACCTTCAGTCCCTTATGTCTCCGGGCTTGCAGGCCATCTTTGCAAGCGAAGACAGCGCTTCCTAAGCAGCCACCGCTCACTCCAGTAGAATATGTCCAGCATCTTATGGCTGCTTGATTTGTCTCATGTATATTGAACCCCGACATAACATGTTTTCCGCATTGAAATGCGTGTAAAATGCGCCTACCCAAGTCTTGAGCGTGCCTATGAACATTAAGTTTTTACCCTTGAGCCTATTTATCTACTGCCTCTTTCTCACCCCTACTGGTCATGCTGCGTCAAAGCTGGAGCTCGACACAAAGGCCCAAGCGGTGTTGCAGAATCTATATAGTGAGCAATCTGCCGCCCGTCAGCTCGGCGCTAAAGCCGCTGGCATATTAGTGTTTCCCAGAGTCATCAAGGCAGGCATAGGAATTGGCGGCGAAATTGGCGAAGGGGTTCTGCTAAAAGGCAACACGACCTCCCAATATTACCGAGTAACCTCCCTGTCGATTGGATTCCAATTAGGCGGTCAGGCAAAATCTGAAGTCATCATGTTCATGACCCAAGAGTCTCTGCGGCAATTTGTCCAAGGTGATGGCTGGGAAGCCGGCGTTGACGGCAGCATTGCAGTCATTGAGTTCGGCGTAGGCCGAGAGATCGATACCAACTCAATACGCAACGAAATCATCGCGTTCATCTTCGACAACAAAGGTTTGATGTATAACTTGAGCCTAGAGGGGTCTAAGTTCTGGAAAATAGACAAGTCCTAGGTCGCCAAACTGTCTAATCGGCAAACAAGCCCGAATGGCGTGTCTCTAGATCTAGCAAGAATCGCTTAGAATCTAGGCCGCCACCAAATCCAGTCAGACTGCCATTGCTACCAATGACTCGATGGCACGGAATGATCAGCGCAATCGGATTGTTGCCGTTCGCACTACCCACAGCGCGCACCGCTTTTGGATTCTCAATATGTTGCGCTATATCCGCATAACTTCGCGTTTCTCCATAAGGTATTTCTAACAAAGCGTTAAGCACAGACAACTGAAACGCCGTGCCAGAGGGCAATAGCTCTAAGTCAAAGACCTTTCGCCTACCTGCAAAATATTCAGCCAGTTGTTTTTTAGTGCGCTGGAAAGGCTCGTCGTACCTTTCCCAATCAGAGTCCGCCCCGCGCGCCTTCTTACCGGTTGAAAAATACAGACCGCTCAAAGATTTGTGATCACCTACCAGCAGTAAAGGACCAATGGGGCTATCGGTATAAGAATAGTACATGGTTAGTTCCCTTTTTTGCGAACACCGGCGGCGTACCATAAATACATCAAAGCGTAAGCACGCCAAGGTTGCCATGCTGAAGCCCGTTTACGTGCCTTCGATGGCGTACACTGCAGCTCTTTTAACACCACCCAATCGTTATCTGGAAAGGCATCCGGGTCTTTTAACGCTCGCATTCGAATATAGTTGGCCGTCCATGGTCCAATGCCTTCAATATCTTCTAACTGTGCTTGTACGCTCGCGTAATTCTGGCAATCATCGATATCGATAGCCCCGGCAAGAGTGAGTGCCGCCAGTTTACTCACCGCTCTGCCGCGACGCCCCGGCATCCCCAGTTCTGCCACTTCGCGATTGACCAGTTGCTGTGGCGTTGGAAACAAACCGCCTCCGTATTTGTCTATCATCTTGTTAGCTAACACCGTGCCACGTGCAACACTGACTTGCTGACCAAGTACCGCACGAACTGCAGTCTC
>QIGT01000252.1 GCA_003230835.1 Gammaproteobacteria bacterium | reverse complement strand
ACGTCAGCAACCGTTGGATCCAGAGCGCCGACCTCATCAAGAAACTTCACTTGCCAAACGGTTTGCTGGCGGGCGGTGGTATTTACGCCCACAGCGGCATCAATCAGGCTTGCATCCTGCAAATAGGTGACGTCTCGTTGCCAGACATCAACATACATCAAATAAGTTTCATTGGCGGGTAAAGCAGGCGGATTAGGATAATAGGGTTGGTCATCGTAGGCCGTTGTACCGAACAAACCCGTGGCATCGATATTGGCTCCCGATAATTTTGCAGTGCCGGAAATTTCCGCAAGTCGAGCATCCCACTTTAAGGCGTCGGTGTGATTTTCCGCCAGCAAACCGTCGACGTAAATGCGTCCAGGGCCAATTTCTAACGCGGGTGCAAGGCCACTGATTAAAAATCCATCGGCGGTTTCTCTGGGTACAACACTGGGGCCGAATGTATCAAGAGATTGGGCTTGCAGGTGCCGACGGAACTGGGACACCATGGTGTTCCAGTCTGCGTCCGTTTGTACGCACCCCTGCTCCATAACAACACTGAAGTAATCATCCAGCGGATTGAATTTTTTTCGACTCAGGTCAAAGCTCATAGTCCATTCCTTTGTTTATTATCTATTTTCGGACAGCTTCCTAGCTTTCATAAAAAAGTCCGGCTTCTAAACCAACGCGCAAATATTCGCGCAAACGAATCCGTAAATTACGATCGCGCTGCGGTGCATATAAATGATGAAAGGCGCCCATTTCACTTTCGTCGTCTGCGCCGCGCCAGATTTCTTCCGCTGTTGACGGTGACAACTGCCCGTAAGCGGCTTGCCCATAATTCAGTGACGTAAAACGCGGTGCTAAGCGTTGGGCACTGTCGGCGGAATCCGGTTGACAGCGATAACGCCGTGGAACAATAGAGTCAAAGGGCAGGAAACTAAAACGTACGCAGCCGGTTTGTTTGCGTTCAGTCCACACCGGTGCATTCCAGGTATCAGCGGGAGCCAGGCGCGCCAACAAAATACTATTGCTGACGGTGCCAAACTCTCGGGCGTGAATTTTTCCGATGACTGTACTGGCGGTGGCGTTTAGTGTTGCACCCGGGCTGTTATCGTCGAGGTCAGAAAAGGCCACCGCTGTTGCATCGGTAGCGTCAACAATGCTGTCGAGCAGTACAAGATTGGATTCTGGCACCATGCGTATAGCGCCGGTAATGGCGTGTTCGATAGAGACCTTGACACTTGCCAGGGCAACACTGATGCTTACCGCTGCGGGTATGACTGGATTGCCATGGGCATCCAATGTACGGCCTGGAACCCAGGTACAGTGCACAATTTCTAACAGGCTTAAGTTGTTTGTGCCGTTCTCCGGTACGGTTAACAAATCACCGCTGACCAGGCAGCCGTTAATACTGAGACGACTGCCTTCGCCGCCGCTCACCGTAAACGGGCCGGTCAATACCAAATGTGGATTGCGCTCATTGGCGGCGCGCAGTTCAATGCTTGCGTTATCGGCGACATTGACGGTTAGCGTTTCTTCGTAACGGCCATTGTCGGTGATTTCCACGACACCAACTCCGCCCAGTGAATTCAGTGCTGCCTGTATTGTCGGATGAAGGGGTGTAGGTACAGATATTACGGTCGCGCTGTCTTGCAGGGAAAAACTATTTTGCCGTTCGTATTCACCACCGCCCATGTCGGCGCTAAATCCTTGATGATAGGACACCAGAACATCGGCAGGATCCGCAACCTCCGGGGGGAGGGCAATACGACCTAATACCGGGTCGATGGCGTAGGTGTGGGCTTGCGGTTCATGAGCCCAGGCAAGTCCGTTATCACTGAGGTTGCAGACTCGTACTTGGTCGCGAGAAATTTCCTCGCCATTAACCTGGAGCAGGATGCTGGGTTCCTTGTTATCTATGTCGCCCGCATCAGTGGCTCGCAGGCCGTAATAGCGGTCGAGGTGATTGTGCAATTGTCGGCGTGCTAACGGTTCTGGCACATTTTCAGGGCCAGACAATTCGGTAATAAATCCGGTGTCGGCGTTGCGCGGACGCGAATACAAAGGCAGTGTATGGCCTAATGGACTGATCAAATAGCGCCGTTCCGCTAAACGCAGAGCTGGGCTCTTGGTGTGAGAATACGCGTCCAGTCGCCATAAAAAAATACCCATGTTGGGAATGTTAAAACGTCCGCGGCTGGATTCAACCCGGCGTACATCTACGGTATGTTGCACGGTATTAAACGCGGTGCCGATTCGCGCCAGCGGTTCACCGTTGCGCAAGTTCGGACTGTAATGCACATCGTCGCGGTTGTGATTCATGTATTGGGTCCAGCCCAGGTCTTTGAAAAACTCAACGGCTCTGGCGTTCCAGCCGGTCACATCACGGGCCAACTGCTCAAGAATAACAGCGGTGCCTTTGCGCCGCCGCAAAGCAATCGTATGGGCAACTTCTTTGCGTGGGCTGGCGACATCGGGTACTTTGCCGTGCAGGCTTTGGTATCCGATAACATCACCGATGTAAGGGGCTAACCAGTCGGCACAGGTTTCGATAAACAAATCGTCATAACTCTGTTCAATGTTCTCTTCCATCAGTGCCATTTGCTCAGCGATGATGGTCATTAAATCTTCCAGCGGGCCGTTCTCTAAACCGTTTTTTTCGGCGATTTCTGCATCGCGGATGCGATGGATTGCCGGTAGCATTTCCAGCAATTTTTGAGCATCAATACTCATGAGAAAGATTCCATTTCAAGTGGCTCGTCCGACAAGGTTAACAATTCCGCAGATTGGGGGGCATGGGTCAACGATGCGACAGGCAAGTGCGAGGCGACAATAGGGGAGATGCTGTCCACGGCGCCGGGTTTTTTTTTATAAAAACGGGTGATGCGAACGGCTATCACATTGTTAATACTGTGTGCCACGGCTAATATTTCATCCTGACTGACGTGTTGGCCAAAGTCACGATTTGTGAAGCTGAAATAATCACGCAATGCGAATTCCAGCTGTTCGAGCACCGTATCGCGTACGGCATCTTTATGGACCTTTACTGCCATACCCAAAACGAAGCTCGCCGCTGAGTAATTAATCAGGCTCAAAGGCAACATGGGGTCACCGTATCGACGCAATGAATTCATCAGATTTGTGTAGGTACTGCTGGTGCTGGGAATGTTTGCACCGTCTATACCCGCTAGGGTGATAAAAATACCTTTGGATGGCCCCGAGTGAATCCACAGGGCATGAGCTTTGGCAACACCAGAAAAAGCGCGGGCGAAGTTCTGGTAATCCACCACAGAGACCGCACGATCAAGCGTCAGCACCGTTAAAGGTGCATTCTGTTTGGCCTCCTCAATCACTTCTGGATCGGCGCCACCTGTGGAAGGTTCAGGGTTGGTCACTTCAGTCACGCCCAATGGTTTTTGCAGTAAGGTGGTTAATTTATTTTTATCGAGGTTGGCAGCAGTACCGATGTATTTTCGGTAAATGACACGGACATTCGTCTGTCCCGTCGGCAGGCGCCCACCCTCAATACCGTCACCGAAACGGATTGCTGTACTGCCATCATTACGATTTTGGATTTGATAGACCCGCGCATCATGGCCTGCCTGATAGAGACTGGCCGTTTCACTCCAGCGTAATTCGTTGACTCGCACTTCGAGTGACGCGGCCCCCCCGCTGGGTGTGTCGGCACTGACATGAGTGAGAGGCGTGTGTTTTAGAACAAAGCTTTGGTCGGTCTTGCGGGCATCACCGTTACCGAGAATTTCTACCACGGTTTCGCCGTGGTTGGCAGGTGCAACGTTAAAATTGATCTGCACCGAATCGCGCTGGTAAATATTGCTGAGTCTAGCAATAAGGGTGATACTGGTACGATCCCGGTCATTCTGGATGGCGCTGTCACCACGGTCTATTTGCGCGATTTCAGCTACATATGGATCGTCTTTATTGCTGTCCCAAAGCCAGTCTGAAGCGCGGCTGATGACCGTGCCGCTGCGGCCATCCCGATCAATAACATGCAGCTTTAATTGTGCGGTCGAATTTTTGCTGTTAATTAAATTTCCAAATTCTGATGGCGTCAGTTGTACCGGGGTGCTATCGCTGAGTATTTCCGGGGTACCGATAAGTTGTACGCTGTCTGATTCATTGAGTGGACTGCCAGGAAATTCTGCCAAGAAGT
>QIGT01000079.1 GCA_003230835.1 Gammaproteobacteria bacterium | reverse complement strand
AACCACAATTGCAGTCGCTCGGCAAAAATTCAATGATCATGAAGCCGTGGTATCTGAAGGTTCACGGCGACAATATATCCTTTGGGGAAGCAGTCCACGTGATAACTGGGCGCGATAGAACCGTGCGGCTCACCACCTGGAAGCACCAGCAAGGCAGTGGACGAATCGATATCGGAAGCTATGCGCTACTCTGTCCAGGTGTGCGTATCGACTCCGCGAGCCATGTCCAAATTGGTTCAAATAGCATGCTCGCTGCAGGCGTTTATGTCACCGACGCCGACTGGCACGGTCTATATAATCGAGCAGCTCCGGTTGGCAATACTCAAAAAATCATCATCGAAAGCAACGCCTGGATTGGTGACGGCAGTATAATTTGTAAAGGGGTAACTATCGGTCAAAACTCGATCATAGGCGCTGGATCGGTAGTCACTAAGTCTGTCCCCGCTAATGTAATTGCTGCTGGAAACCCAGCTCGGGTGGTCAAAGAACTGGACCCCACGCAAGAAATAAAAACTCGCGAGGCACTCCTGGCAGATACTGACGCGATGCAGCGCCTACAAAACTTGGAAAAAGAAATCCGTCGAACTAACTCGCTATGGCAGTGGATACGATCCAGCATTGCACCACGAAGCGACGACTAGCGAAGTGACGACTAGTGGCTGAGATTACTGCCGAGCAAGCCGATAAACAGGAGCAGCATCTTCGATGTTCGAGCGAAAAGGATTGATGTCCAGCCCGCCACGTCGCTGGAATCGCCCATACACCGACAACTCTTTGACCTGACATCGTTGACAAATATCTACAAATATCTGTTCTATGGTTGTTTCATGAAAGGCTTGGTGATTCCGATAAGACACCAAATATTTCAATAGGCTTTTGCGATTGATCGGAACACCACGATATTCAATGGCCACCGAAGCAAAGTCTGGTTGACCTGTCACCGGACACAAACTCCGAAACAAATGAGTAAAAAGAGATTCGTGAACGTTGGCGTCGAGCTCATCACTAGTCAGTAAATCCGCCGAACGTGTATATACGTGGGTCGCAATATCCAATTCATCAAGACAAGTTCCGGGCATTTGAGTCACCGTCTCAGCCAGTTGACTCAAGGCAAGAAGTTCAAGCAAAACTGGTGAGCGAAAGGCTAAGGTTAAATCTTGATCCAAGGTTTTCAATACCTCGGCTTGAGTTTCAAATTTGGTTAAAGCAAAACTGTTGAGGTAGAGTTTGAACGACTTGCTTTCCACAATCGTTTGCGACTGACAAGAAACACGCAACCGTAAGCCTGAAATATGTGGTTTTCCGTGAGCATCAAGCCAGCTGAATTCGTAGCCTGTCCAAAGATCTTCACCACGAAGATCCAACTGCGGATTTAAACCTGCAGTCTCCCGGGTCGTTGCACGAGGCATGGAATGTAACAACGATGGCGTATAGGTGGTTGCATATACTGAGTCTTGGCCCAATACACCCTCATCGACCTGTACAGATAGCTTTTCGATAGTAGCCACAACACGCACCAAATTGCCGAAAATTTCGAGGTTAAACCATAGCAAACCTCCCATAGCAAGCCACATGCGAGCGATAAACGGTAGCAATTAACCTCTAAAGGGATTGCTCCAGCAGGGTTAGTGCAGTTGACACGAGAAACGTTTACTCTGCCGCGTTTGTTGGTACAAATAATTAACTATGTTAAACACGATACAGACCATAACCACCGGTTTTGCCGATCTGGCCTGGGGCCCGTGGTTGCTGGTGTTGTTGCTGGGCGGCGGCCTGTATTTTCTGGTGTTATCAAAGTTCACAGCCTTTCGCTATTTGGGCCACGCCGTCGATCTAATTCGAGGCCGGTATGACAACCCAAACGACCCAGGCTACATCACTCATCGCAAGGCATTGTCTGCGGCTTTAGCCGGAACCATTGGTATGGGCAACATTGCCGGTGTGGCTTTAGCCATTAGCATCGGCGGGCCCGGCGCGATATTTTGGATGTGGGTAACAGCCTTGGTGGGTATGGCGACAAAATTTTTCACCTGCAGCCTGGCTGTTATGTATCGAGGCAAAGACTCCGACGGCAATCTCCAGGGCGGACCTATGTACGTCATTCGCGAAGCCCTACCCAAGAAAATGCACTTTCTTGCATACGCATTTGCCGGCGTTGGAATGATTGGCTGCCTACCTGCACTACAAAGCAACCAACTCATTCAAATCTTGCGCGACTATATTTTCATTGAACAGGGGTGGCTTAGCCCCAGCGCCGACCCATTCTTTTACAACCTTGGCGCAGGCATCATCCTTGCGGTGATAACAGCTGCCGTCATTATTGGCGGTCTCAAGCGAATCGCAAACGTCGCCGCCACGGTAGTGCCGAGCATGGCGGTACTTTATATCGGTGCCACTCTTGTAGCACTTGCACTAAACATAGAGGCTGTGCCTCGTGCATTTATGTTGATTCTAACAGATGCATTCACCGGCGAGGCTGCAGCAGGCGGCGCGCTACTAGCGATGATCTTATATGGGGTTCGTCGCGGCGCATACAGCAATGAAGCTGGAATGGGTACAGAATCCCTAGCGCATGGAGCAGCTCAAACCACCGAACCCATTCGCGAAGGTTTAGTGGCTATGCTCGGACCAATTATCGACACCTTGTTTATTTGTACAGCAACGGCGTTGATGATCTTGATAGCCGGTGAATGGCAAACAAGCAATTTAACCGGGGTTACACTCACCGCAAGCGCATTTAGCATGTTGTTAGGGCCGGTTGGTACAGTAGTGATATTCACCTGCGTCATATTTTTTGCCACCACAACCATCTTCACCTACTCATTTTATGGCTCTCAATGCACAAGCTTCTTGTTCGGCACACAAAGCAAGCGCAAATATCAAATGTTCTATGTGGCTTCAATATTAGTCATGGCGGTTATTTCCCTCGATTCTGCCATTAGCCTTATTGACGGCTGCTTTGCTTTGATGGCAATTCCAACCATGACTTCAGCCTTGTATCTTGCGCCCAAGGTCGCCCAAGCAGCCGAGCAATACTGGGTTCGTTTAGCGGAATCGAGGGTTTAAACCCATGCAGAGCTATTTTGTTCCCGATACGGCTTACGATGAACTCGGACGAGGCAAACTTCCTGATCACTGGCAAAGTCTGATCCACTTTTTCACCCAAACCGACTTGAGCCATACACCCGCTCCTGAGCAACTGCGCTCTGCGATGTTGGTTCGAGATGTTGATGTTGAACGCCCGTGGGTGCTAGATCCAATACCCTTTACCCTCCCGCCCGATGAGTGGCGCGAGATAGAAAAGGGACTGGCACAGCGCGCTGTCCTATTAAATCATATTGTCGCCGATCTATATGGTCAGAAGAAACTACTCGATGTGGGGGGGCTGCCGCCTGCCTTGGTATACGGAAACCCCCGCTTTCTGCTGGGCGCAAATAAACCCCAGGTCATTAACCAAACCTTTCTTAATATTTTAGCCTTCGACCTGGGCCGCTCTCCTGACGGTCAATGGCGTGTGCTCGCAGATTGGACAGAGGCACCACAAGGTCTAGGTATCTGTCTCGAAAACCGCACGCTTTCAGGCCAAGTGTTGCCTGGGTTGTTTGAGCAGTTTAAAACTCAGCGGCTGGCAAATTTCTTTACTGCCACCACACAATACCTGCATAGCCAAGCTGCGGCGGCAACTCATGAGGGTATTACCGTTATCATGAGCCCAGGACCAGACCACCCAAGTTACTTCGAACACGCCTACCTGGGACAGTATTTCGGCTTTCCTGTGGTGGAGGGAGCAGACTTAACCGTGCGTAGTCATACACTGCAACTGAAAACTTTAGAGGGGCTTAAGGCAGTGGGTTGCGTTTTGCGATATGCCGCATCTACCCATTGCGACCCGTTGTATCTGAGCCAGCATGGTAATGACGGTGTTGCCGGTCTGGTCAACATAGCGCGCAAAAAACACGTTCACATTGCCAATGCACTAGGTTCAGGTGTGCTCGAGAACGATGCCTTCATGAGCTTCTTGCCAGGCTTGTGCGAAACATTGCTTAACGAAGAGCTACTGTTACCCAGCCTTGCTTCCTGGTGGTGTGGTCAGCCTGCTGCGGCAGAATTTGTTGCAGCTAACAGCGCGCAACTTTCTGTGGGACCAGCCTTTACCAGGCCGGAGCTTTTCTCCAGTACAATCGCACAGTACCAATGGCC
>QIGT01000353.1 GCA_003230835.1 Gammaproteobacteria bacterium | reverse complement strand
CAATGGGGGTGGCCATTACCGGCGAAGCCCGCCTTGACACAAGCCCCGCAGCTCACGCTGAGTTTACGATAATTATTCAGAGGTTCCCTAGATGCACATGCAACCTGATGAGGCTGGGCAAGCCGAAAAAATTCACAAATTGTTAGCCGGCGCAGGTATCGGTTCGCGTCGTGCGATTGAAGGATGGATTGCTCAGGGCCGTGTGACAGTTAATGGTGAACCGGCTCATGTTGGACAACGGGTAACGGTTAAAGACAAGATCTTGGTCGATGGTGCTCGGGTTAATATCGTCGCTCAAACGAACAGCGAGATATTGCTGTTGAATAAGGCCACTGGGGTTATCTGTAGTCGCCATGACACTGACGGCCGTCCAACGATATTTGATGATTTGCCGAGTTTACGTAACAGTCGTTGGATCAGCGTTGGGCGCCTTGATATGCATACTTCCGGTTTGTTGTTAATGACCAACGACGGTGATCTGGCCCACAAGCTCATGCATCCCTCCACAGGCTTAGATCGGGAATACGCAGTGCGTGTTAATGTCCGGTTAGACCAAGCTACGTTGGCCCAATTGCAAGCAGGTGTTAGCGTCGATGGAGAGGTGCTGAAATTTAGCGACATCAAATACTACGATGGCAGCGGCAATAACTATTGGTATCACGTGGTTCTGTTGGAAGGTAAAAACCGTGAGGTTAGGCGTCTTTTCGAATGGGCAGGTTGTACAGTTTCGCGCCTTAAACGGGTGCGCTATGGCCCGGTTATTTTGCCTTCCTGGTTGAGGAATGGACAATGGACATCGCTGCAGAGTAGCGATCTACAAACACTCTATCGATTGCTGGGCTTGCGTTATCGCGTATCTAAGAAGAAACAAATGCGCCAGCCACGTGTCGCTAAGACCAGCTGCCTCCTGCCCTATCCAAAGTTGTCGCAACCTGTTAAGTCGCAACCGCCTAAACAGACGGATTAAATATCTCGATCTGATTGTTACCCTGCTTGCGTGCAGCCGCTAGAGCGGTTCGTGCGTTGAGCATAACGTCTTGTGCACATGAAACGTGCTTTGCGTCGCTGATACCCATACACGCTGTAAGTTGATGAGCTACGTCGTCTGCGCTGAGGTGCAAACTTGCCACTAAAACCCGAACCTTAAGTGCTACTTCGTGTGCTTGATCAAGCGTGGTAAGTGGCAACAGTACGGCAATGGTGTTCTCATCAATTTGGTAGATCCCGTCTGCTTGTCTCAGACCTTGTTCGATTTGTTGACGCACACTGGTTATCAACGTTTGGGCCCATTCGTCTCCATCGTTGCTACAGATAGAGTCGTAGTGGTCTAAGGCGACCAGTATCAAGGTGTCAGATTTATCTTCGCGGCTCTCACCCTGGGTTGTATGAGTAGGGGTGGCTACCTCTAGACTGGTTCTGTTTTGTAGCATAGCCAGGGTTACGGCGTTACGCAGGGCGGTGAAAGCCAGACTGAGCAAGTCTTCTGCAATTTGAATTTCTTGTTCGTTTTGTCGACGCGGAAACAACAGCCGTAAGGTGCCTAAATCGATGCCGCTGAATTCAAGGTTGTACTGCGCACTGTGGTGTGTTTTTGATCCCAACATGTACTGCGTGTCGAGTGCGCTATGTTGGTAGTGTAAGCCGTGTACTCCGCACAGAACTTTGAGTTGCGACAGTATCAACGCCAACAGGTGCTGAAGATCTGATTCAAGATTGAAAGCTTGGCTTAGGTGCAGGGCGGTTACATCGTCAAAATGAACGGTGTTGCTCGGCTTGTTAGCCTTATTAGTAAAATATTGGACTGCGGAGGTACTCATAGGGTTCACGACTGCTTATTAAGTGACTCTTCTTAGTTTGCGAATTTCGTGCCAACTCCTAATCTGATAAAAATCAATGGGTTGTGTATTTTGCCTGACGCCATGCGTCAGAAAGTTGACGTTTTATCAACGGTTTGTTGGCGGTTTCCAAGAACGCGCGTCCAATTGAGCCCCCGTGGGCGGCAAAGGTTTGCCGGGTTGAGGTCCTTCTAACATGTACAGATACATATCCATGTACGTTTCAGCCAGAGGAACGGTTTCGACATCTTCCATCGGGTAGGCGGCCTTGCGCATTGCCGTTCGTGTGCCGCCTGGGTTGATACTGTAAACATGGATTCGACCTGCTGTTTCTGTTTCGTCTGCCAGAATCTGGCTGAATCCTTCTAAGGCAAACTTGGATGCTGAATAGGCACCCCAATAGGCGCGACCTTGTCGACCCACCGTTGAAGAGACATTCAGTACACAGCAAAATGGTGCAGTATCGAGGAGCGTAAATAAGCCCCGCGTAAGGATAAAAGGGGCATTGATGTTGGTTTGCATGATGCGCTGCCATTGCTCGATTGGATAATGGGCAATGGGCACCTTTGGCCCTAAGGCGGAAGCATTGTGAATCAAACCGTGCAAGCATCCGTAAGTCGATTCGATCGAGTCGTGCAGGGCGGCCACCGAGTCTTGCGTAAGCTCTTCAAGGTCTGCTGGAACAATCACCGGCTGGGTGGGTGTGTTTGTTTCAATCCAATCGAAAACAGATTCCAACTTGTCGCGGCTGCGACCTAACAAGACAACATTCGCGCCATAGTAGGCGAGGGTTTTTGCCGTGGTCGCGCCGATGCCGGCTCCCGCACCCGTCACCAATATGGTTTTTTTTGCGAGGGCATTTTCTTCTGGAAGGTAACGCCAATTTTCTTGGGCGGCGGTAAGTTCTGGATACAAATTAGACCTGCTCACGAAGGGTGGGTGTCGTTGGGTTTGCGGGCGTGGACCAAGTAATTCACATCCACATCTTCTCCGATTGAACCGTTGCGGGTAAATGGGTTGTAACTGAGACCTTTGACTTCACATACCTCCAAGCCGGCAGCTCGAATAGCGCGGCATAACTCAGATGGGCGAATAAATTTGGCGTAGTCGTGGGTGCCGCGGGGTAGAATGTTCATGATGTACTCTGCACCTAAGACCAACAAAAGGTAGGCCTTAGGGTTACGGTTGATAGTGGAGAAGAACAAGTTGCCGCCGGCTGCGGCTAAGTCGGCACAGGCTTGCACGGTCGCTGGGTAGTCGGAGACATGCTCTAACATTTCCAAACAAGTCACCGTGTTAAAACAACCTGGGCGTGTGCTTGCCATGCGCTCGGCGGTCGCTGTTTCGTAGGTGACTACAACACTGCTTTCGTGGGCGTGCAATCTCGCCACACTGAGTGCTTTTTCGGCCATGTCAGCGCCGGTAACTGCTGCGCCTAATCGCGCCATCGACTCAGTCAAAATACCGCCACCGCAGCCAATGTCAATTACCTCGCCGTCGCTCAAATCTGTTCGGGCTTGAATGTAGGCGAGCCGCACTGGGTTGATGTCGTGTAACGGTTTAAAGTCACCGTCAGGGTCCCACCAGCGGTGCGCAAGGCTGTTGAATTTCTCAATCTCTGCAGGGTCGATATTGTCTGTGGTGGTCATTAAAATTGGATCAGTCAACTAGAAATGTGCAGAGTGCCACGACTCGACACGGGCCGCCAATTCTACGCTGTCAATGGTGCTAAATTCGCCATTTCGTAACAGCGCGATACCTTTCACGAAAACATCTGTGACGTGACGGCCTGCATCACCGTGCACTAAGGCAGCAAATGGATCATGCAGAGGTAACATGTCTAAGGCTGCGGTGCTAACTGCAATGACATCGGCTTGTTTGCCAACTTCCACAGACCCCGTGCGGTCTTCAATACTCAGTACCCGGGCGCCACCCAAGGTTGCCGCATGCAACATATGCGCAGCGGTCCCACGACTTGGGTCCTGTTGCTGGTGTTTGGCCAGCAGCGCTGCCAACCGCAATTCTCTGAATAGATCTAAGCTGTTGTTGGAAGCAGCACCATCGGTGCCTAGCGCCACCGCTACTTCCCGATCTAACCAAGCGGTCACATCACAATAGCCCGAGGCTAGTTTCATATTGGAAGTTGGGCAATGGACAATTTTTGCATGGGCATCAACGATGAGTTGTTGGTCGGCTTCGGTTACTTGGGTCATATGTACGGTTTGTAGATTGTCGCTCAGCAAGCCCACGTCATGTAACAGTTGAATCCAGGTTTTACCATTTTGTTGGTGCGCGTCTGCCACTTCTGCTGCATTTTCATGCAAGTGGATTTGAACCTGGGCTTCCAATTCGTTGGCGTACATAGCCACTTGTTGT
>QIGT01000268.1 GCA_003230835.1 Gammaproteobacteria bacterium | reverse complement strand
TAGCCGAAAGAAGGGTTGAAACACTTCCGCCCTAGACTCCAGCGGGATACCTGGACCGTCATCTAAAACCTGAACTCGCCCCTTTGAAAGCTCCACGCAAACTTTTCCACCATGTAAAACCCCATTGGAGATCAGGTTCATCAGCACGCGCCGAAAAGCGCTAGGGGCTACCAAAGCTCGCTGTTGCGCAAACCCATGATGATGAAACGCCACGGTTTGATCGAAGCTTGTTAGAATTTCTTCAATAAAGGGAACCAGCTCGATCTCCTGGGGTTTTTCGTGGGTACCGCGGGCAAATCGCAAGGCATCGCCAATCAGTTCATCCATAGATTCGAGATTGCGCTCGAAGCGCTCTACCAGCTTCTCATCGACATTCTCAGGTAACAACGCCAAAGCCAATCGCATGCGTGTCAGTGGGGTGCGAAGGTCATGGGATATGCCAGCTAACAGTGTGGTTCTATTCGCCAGCAACACCGAAATTTCTTTCGCCATGATATTGAAATTTCGGGCTAAGGAGGCGAGTTCTCTAGGACCTGTTTCAGGCAACGGTTCTATGTCTTTGGTGCCGCGAAAGTGCTCTGCCTGCTGTGCTACCTTAACCAACGGTCGAGCGATGCGTTGTACGATAAACAAAGAAGTGAAAAAAACAATGGCAGCACCGAGCCCGACAATGACCACCGCACCGAATAAAGGTTGGATGTCTTGGCGGTCTGCTGAAAAGCCGATTTGTAAATCGTGTCCTCCCATGGCGACGTCAATCCACAACAATCCATCACCTGTCAGTAAGCTGATCGGCTCACCGAGCCGCGCAGACAAACTCTCTTCTAACAGATCGAAATAGGTCGGACCTTCTTCCATCAAAGGCAATTCTTGCCCCGCCTCACTGATAATGAGATCGTGGCTTTCTGCCATCTCAAGCTCAAAATAGGGGCGCGAATCTGGGGGTAGCTCAACCCATGTTTTCGCCGATAAGACCAATAGCGCCGCTTCGTCATCTGCTGAGTGGGCGCTGATGGGATCAATAACAAAGGTATACAACGCCAGGGTCGCGATTGCTGCAATGAGCATTGCGCTCACACCAAGAATGAAGTTTGTCCGCGCCAGAAGGGTTGCGGGACGCCTACGAAGAGTCGTCTCAGTCATCTCCGCCAGGGCAAAACATATACCCTTTGCCCCATATGGTTCGAATATAGGATGGGTTAGCTGGATCAGTCTCGAGTTTAGAGCGAAGACGAGTCACCCGTACATCGATGGAACGGTCAAACGGAGAACGTTCTGCACCGGTCAACAAATCGAGGATACGATCTCGATCAAGTACCTTATTGGGGTGCGAAACCAAAATCGCCAATAAATCGAATTCTCCTGAGGTGAGTGGTACCTGCGCATCCCCCTTGCTCAATTTGTGCGAATTTAAATCTAAGGTGAATGGACCAAATAACATCTTAGACGGCGTTTCTCCATCATCTAAAGCCATACGCTGGGTGCGACGCAACACGGCTCTTACCCTTGCTAATAGCTCACGAGGGTTAAACGGCTTAGCTAAGTAATCATCTGCTCCAACTTCAAGCCCGACAATGCGATCTACATCCTCGCCCTGTGCAGAAACAATAATGATCGGCAACTCCATATGCTTCTTCAGCCGCTGTGCAATAGACAACCCATGCTCACCAGGCAACATCAGATCAAGAATGAGGAGGTCAACTTTGTGATCTACCAAATAGGCGTCCATGGTTTCACCTGATTCGACACAAGCGACCTGAAAGCCTTGCTGCTCTAAATAGGCTTGCGTAAGCTCACGCAATTCAGGGTCATCATCGACAACCAACAGCCTCGCACTTTCAGGTTCCATGGGCTAAGGATTTAGTGTTGGGGGATTTTGCTGACCAACATTCGATATCGGTCGTTCGCTGGTCGAATCGGACATCCCGCCGTTTTTAACAGGATTGCTTACGACCGATTGCGTAGGAATTTGCGTGATGCGACGGTGGATGATGGCTCTAGAACGCTGCTCAAAGCCTACGCCGAAGGTCACTCGAGCACTACTTTTAACCACTCTTCCGCTGCCGCGAGCCACCTTATCACCCGCTTTTATTGGGGTAACTTGCACCACTCGTGTTTGCACAACTACTGTGCCGTTTGGTTTACGCACAACTCGACCATAACGGCGCTGAATTCTTATGGTCCGAACCTTACCTTGGCTGGGACGCATACTTAAAATATTAGGGTAGTCACGGCGAGCCGTTTTGCGAGCTCTACTTTGCACCATCCGGCCTCGAACTTCGGCCAATAAGGTCCTGCGATCTGCAGCAGACAATCTGTTCCATTGAGCGGTAAGTTGCGTCAATTCGGCATCGGTTTTCTCAGATAAGTCTGAGCTAGAAACCGCCAAAGCCGCATCGATGGTGTTTTGCGCTGGTTGGCTTTCTAGCGAGGTCTGGGCGGGAACTTCAGGACCGATCGAGATGGGGCTATGTCTGTCCACCCCGGCTTCTTCATTGCCAGAAGTAACATTGCCGGAAGCAACAGCGAACGCAGCCGAACTCAGAACTGTCAGCGCAAGCGCCGTCAGCACTGATCCACCGACAATTTTGTTCGTGGACCCGCTTAACATTTCAATCCGTTACCTGTCTGACTATTTTCGTGCCCTACTCTTTATTTCTATCTGCTTTTTGTAATCTGCTTTTTGTAATCTGCGGTCTGGGATTGCTCAGTCTCGCCTGTCAATTCAGGAACCACTCCGCTTACCCACTACAAATAACGTCAATTCCCTGGAATGCCTCCGCCCCTATTCTGGCTCAGCCCTGTTACATATCAATTTCAAATGCGTTTCAATTTGTATCAGTTCACCTCGAACTCATCAAGCCTATGTCAAATGTCCAACCAACTCTCACCTACAAATTGTAGGCGAGAGTCGATCAGCGGTACTACGCGGCTTCAAACAAACCAGCTGCACCTTGACCACCACCAATACACATCGTCACAACACCGTACTTCTTGTTACGTCGGCTCAATTCACGAAGAATCAAACCGGTTTGACGAGAGCCGGTCATACCAAACGGATGCCCGATAGAGATGCTGCCGCCAAGAACATTGTACTTTTCGTTATCGATTTCCAGTGCATCGCGACAATACAAGCATTGCGATGCGAACGCTTCGTTGAGTTCCCAAATATCGATATCATCGATGCTCAAACCCGCATTCTTCAACAAGCGTGGGATGGCAAATACCGGGCCTATACCCATTTCATCAGGCTCACATCCAGCAGTAGTAAACCCACGGAATATTCCCATGGGCTCAAGACCCAACTGGGCTGCACGCTCGGCACTCATGAGCAAGGTCATAGAAGCACCATCAGACAATTGCGAGGCGTTGCCCGCTGTCACCGAACCATCTTCTTCAAATACTGGAGACAATCCAGCCAACGCTTCAATAGTGGTACCAGGACGGTTGCACTCATCTTTATCAACCACAACATCCACCTGACTTTCTTCGCCAGTTTCTTTATCAACTTTGAGCATGGTGGCTTTCATGGGCGCAATTTCTTCCGAAATTTTACCGGCTTCAACCGCTGCGGCGTATCTTTGCTGACTTTGCAAAGCGTACTCATCCTGCATTTGCCGAGTGACCTGATAGCGACGAGCAACCACTTCAGCCGTATTGCCCATGGCCATGAAAATTTCTGGCTTTTCTTCCAGCAAGCGCTGATTCTGCTTAGATTTACCCGGCTCTTGTCTGGTGCGCATTGATATTGAATCAGCTCCACCCGCCATAGCTACTTCGGTTTGTCCTGAAGCAATTTGGTTGGCTGCCATAGCAATAGATTGCAGCCCTGAAGAACAGAAACGGTTAATGGTTACACCCGCAGAGGTGACGGGCAGCTTGGACAAAATCACCGCCAATCGTGCGAGGTTGCCGTCTTGCTCACCCGTATGACTAGCTGCGCCCACGACCACGTCCTCGATTTCATCTGGGGCGACCTTGCCATTTCGTTCGAGCAAACTGTCGATACAATGAGCAAGCATGTCGTCAGAGCGAGTTTGGTTGAAACTTCCACGGAATGACTTAGCAAGCCCCGTTCTTATGCTGTCTACGATGACTACATCGCGCATAATCTATCTCCTTTCATATAGTAGTTGTATAAATCCCCGAACAAGAGATGGTACCCAGAACCGTTCGCTGACGCTACTATGGCTTTGCAACGTGAAACAGTTCTTTCAAAAACT
>QIGT01000321.1 GCA_003230835.1 Gammaproteobacteria bacterium | reverse complement strand
GTGTTTTAATACCAACAGCGGCCTTGGAATGTCATTGTGTTTCGGCAGCAAAACGCCGCCATAAGCCATCTTCTCATCGGCGGCGGCGCCTATGAACGGGCGCCTGCCTGGACCAGATCTCAAGTTGCTCCATGGTTGTTAGGAATTTGTTTTATCGGTCTCATATTCAGCACCATCAGTCTCTGGCGTTTGGCGTGGCCTGCAACGTTGGCAGGGAATGAGTATTGTTAGAGCCACCTGAGAATACCTATCGCAAAGCGTTAGGTCTGCCTTCAACTACCTTTGCGTACCAGAAAGTCCGACATATCGATGATCCCCGTGGAATGTTCTTCGCGCGACGATTCAAGAGCGTACGTGATCTTCCCTGATTCGGTAACCAAACAAAGAGAGAAGCGCACTGAAATAGCTTCCGAATCTCTACTACCTAGCGTCTAATTGAAAGCCTTAAAACGACAGCGAGGGAATGTGCATGAATTGGCCCATAACCGTCGATGTGCTATCGATGATTGTGTCGCTAGGCGCGGGTCTATTTATTGCTCACCATTGGCCACCTCGTCCACTCGTGTGGGCAGTGCCGTGCGCTATCGCTTCAGCGTTTCTGTTTGCGCTCGGCGACTTAGGCGCTCGATTATTCGCTACTCAACCCACTCTCGCTTGGACTTTCACACTTTGCTTGTACATAGGATTGACAGGCGTAGTGTATTTTTGGTGGGTGACAACCCTAGGCATAGCCCAAATTCAGGGAATCAGGTTAGGGGTCTCAGAGCGCTCAAGTAAACATCTACCCCTTGTGGTTCTGACCATTCTTATTGCTCTCATCGCTACCAATCCCTGGCACGGGCAGTTTTTATCTCTATTTGTTGAGCGCAATGAATATCATGCTCTTTGGTACGTGTACGCAGCATTTACCTATGCCTTGGTATCAGCAACGATGATTCTGGCCGTGTACCTAGGCCTACGCGCTCGTTCTAACTCTGATCGATGGCAAGCCATATTTATTTTTGTTGGATCGGCCTTACCCCCCATTGCCAATCTAGCTTACGTGATCCCTGCTACCGCACCGATATTCGACCCCACACAAGTAAGTGTTGCGATTTGCGAGGTTCTCTTCATCACGGCAATTTATCGTGACCGAATCTACGCCGCCTCAGCGGTACCGTTGGAACAGGTACTTAACTGGGATACTGAACCCACTTTGCTTATGGACACGGATGGAAGATTGATCCATGCAAATTTCCCTGCGTATGAACTATTTGGGCCTCAACTGTCAGTAGGACATGATGTAATAGGTCCAATATCGGGTTTACTCATGATGCCCAGTGACCTATCTACATTGCATCATCTGCAAAATCCCGAAGTACAGTTCGAAGAGCACTACAGATCTTTTGAAACACCACATCGTTGGCTCCGATTGGAAGCAAAGCCGGTACGTCCATCAAAAATCCACATCGGTACAATTATTCGTTTGTGTGATGAAACAGAAAAAGTCCACGCCGACGAAAGCCGCAACGAATTAGAATCGTTTTCTCTATTACAGAATATTTTCGAAACCACTGAAAACGCGATCTGTGTCACCGGAGAGGCACATGAAATCCGTTATGCAAATGCGGCATTCCTAAGGTTTAGCAGCGCCATCAAAATCAACATTGGTGATTCGATCAACGATATTTTTAGCCAATTCGATGAGTTAGTAGATGATGGCGTTCGCTTCACCGACGATTTGGTAAGCATCCACGACGACCCAGAGGGTACAATAAATACGGACGTTGAGCTCTCCGATGGGCGTTTTATCGAAAAAAGCTCAACGCCTCTACCTTTAGATCACGGTCTTGTCAGGGGACGCCTTTGGCAATGTCGAGACGTTACATTACAAAGGCGGGCGGAAGAAGCACTGCGTGACAGTCACGTCCTGGAGAGTCTTGGGTCAATGGCCGCGGGTGTCGCCCATGATTTCAACAATCTGCTTGCTGCAGTACTCGGAAATGCAGAGCTTGCTGCCGTTTACTTAGGTTCGGAGCCTGAGCGTGCTCGTGAAACACTACTTCGCATCAGTGAGGCGGCAGAAAAAGGCTCGCACATGACGCACCAGTTGTTGAGTTATACGGGCAAGGCAAAAAACTCCAAAGACATAGTAAATTTGTCAGAGCTAGGCGAAGATATCATCTCGTTCTTTGACAGTTCGATCGACAGCAATATTGTGATAAAGCGAGATTTCGCTGTAGATTTACCACCCGTTCGAGGAGATGCGTCGCAACTTGGTCAAGTGTTGATGAATTTGATCATCAATGCACGGGATGCGATAGGTGAACTGGGTGGTCGCATAGAAGTCACGACCGGCGATACCACACTGACCGAGACCGATCTCACTACCATAAGATTCCACGGCAAGGTAAAAGCAGGAAGGTTTTCGTTTATCGAAATTCGTGATAACGGTTACGGCATGGACAAGGATACTTTAAGCAAAATGTTCGACCCGTTTTTCTCTACTAAGGAAACTGGTCGTGGCCTTGGCCTCGCAGCGACCCTTGGTATCACCAAAGCTCATAATGGAGTTATCAAAGTCGACAGCGCAATCAAGCAAGGAACGCAATTCACTCTCTTCTTACCCATTGCTGAGCAGCAAGCCTATGAAGAAAAGAAAACAACCGCCGTCGTCAAGCTTGACGCCGGCTGGCGTAGTCAAGGAAAGGCCTTGCTCGCAGATGACAATGGAAGTGTGCGCAAGGTCATAAAGGAATATTTGCTTACTTGCGGATTTAATGTCATCGAAGTACAGAGTGGCGAAGAAGCCATTCGCGCATGGGATCAACACCAAGGTGCTTTCGAAATTGCCATCCTTGATCTCACAATGCCGGGTATGTCCGGGCAGGAACTAGCGAGAAAATTACGCCAGCAGAAGCCTGATCTGCCGGTGCTTTTAATTAGTGGTTACACACAAGACCCCATTCCAGATCTTGAAATGTCTGGCATTACATCGTTCATTGCC
This sequence comes from Gammaproteobacteria bacterium, assembly GCA_003230835.1. GTDB lineage: Bacteria > Pseudomonadota > Gammaproteobacteria > Pseudomonadales > Azotimanducaceae > UBA4421. The sequence goes on along the minus strand of QIGT01000321.1, from coordinate 1,239 downwards.
AAACCGTTCCGCTTAGAAGCCTTTGTCGCCGCGCTTCGAAAAATCACCTTCGCGCGTGGCGATGGGTAGGTGAAAATAACACAATCATCAGATTTGTTGGCAATCGCGGTCGGCCCCCAGGCACCTGCAATTACCCTATGATGAAAAACATAATCGGCTTCGTTATTGCTCGATAAGGTTCTGCTTTAGCCACTGAGCAGCTTGGGCGGTATATTGCCTAGGCAGGGAATGGCCGCTGTCAAAGAATTCAAGTTTTTTATTGTTGCCTGGGACAGCATCAAACAAGCCGGTTGCTTGCTGCGTTGTATAATACTTGTCTGTACGCCCCATCAGCATCAGCAACGGATCTGCTCCCATATCTCGTGCGAATGCGGGCGCCGCCATTGGCATCTCTCCCATATACGGCACAACACAGGCAACAATTGCCCCAATCCTCTCTTCTACCGCACCTAATATGAACGCCATATGCCCCCCATGCTATAGCCGATGAGACCAATTCGAGAGGTATCGATATCTTCTCGTGTTGTTAGGTAATCAATGGCGCGACGATAATCAACGACAGACTGGGTCAGCATGTTTGCGTATCGGACACCCCAGCCTTTGACAAAGACCATTTCACCAGGATCGACATAGTCATTGTATACAGCCCGATCACCGTGATATTGAGCGTCTAGCGCCAATACGGCAAATCCTTGCTCCAGTAAAATGGCTGTAAGCTCACCACCGTGGGTGAACTCATGACCTAACCATTGTGATTTGTTGCCACCTACACCATGCAATAAAAGAGCGATAGGGAAAGGTGCTTTGCCTTGATTCGGTGTTGCAATAATTCCTGGTACGTTACCATTGTGGAAGCTGTCAAAAACGATCTTCTCAAATGTGTTGCCGTTATGATTGAACGAGCCCACAACGCGCGTGTTGAGCGGAAATGTCTTATCGTAGCTGTAGATCGATTTAAGCAGACCGTAGGCCTGACTACTCAGCTCCTTCGCAGACGCCGTTCCTGCAAATCCACAGAGGATTACTGCTATGAACAACCTTCTCATATCGCTTCCCATATTCCATAAGAAATAGTGCGTTATCTCAATACTCACGCACACACCAAGCATATATCAATCAAACAGATCGTGCCGCAATGAGCGCGCAGAAAATTGTGGGTATTAAAGTCTGCCTGCAAAAACTATGGTTTTGCATACCACCGCGCGTGGCGCGTGCGACCGAGACCTAACCTTAATGGGC
>QIGT01000186.1 GCA_003230835.1 Gammaproteobacteria bacterium | reverse complement strand
TCAGCAGCGTCCTTTTCGCACCCAGCATGTTCGTTCTACGAAGTCGAAGTTGCGACATAGGTAACGTGGTGGGAGGCTACCTCATTTCTAGACCATGCAGATTGCCGTTGTCGCGCCATTCGGCTAACTTCTTGTAAAACACAATGGGCCCTGGGCCGTACATGTTGGAGAAGAAGCCTTCTTTATTTCCTTCTGCCCCCTCGCTGTTGTAGTAGCCAGGTGTGCATTCAGCGTAAAAGCGAGTGCCTGTCGGTGCCAAACGCTTTATTTCATCTACGTATTCTTGTTCGGCGTCTTTAGTGACTTCCACAATGTTCTTATTACGCTCGCGAAGCTCCTGCATGATGTAGGCGACATGCTTGGCTTGTTCATTCAAGGCGTGGGGTACGTTCACTGTAATGGCTGTTTGTGTGAAACCTAAAAAGAAGCAATTTGGAAAGCCATGAGTTTGGAGCCCATGCAGGGTGCGAATACCCTCGCCCCAATGGTCAGTGAGAGATCTCATATCGCGACCTTTGATGTCGTAACCGGCACGCCGTGTATAGGCAGTACCCACTTCGAAACCCGTCGCAAAAATTAGACAATCAACTTCGTATTCTTTGCCATTCACCACCACACCATTTTCTGTCATCCGCTCCACACCCTTGCCGTCGCTATCCACAAGGGTGACATTGGGGCGGTTGTAGCTGTCTAGGTATTCGTCATGGAAACAAGGACGCTTACAGAATTGGCGATACCATGGCTTCAACGAATCTGCAGTCGCCTCGTCGCCGATTGTATTATCGACGCGCTCGCGAATAGTATTCATCTTGCGGTAGTCTGACAGTTCCATCAATTCGGACCGTTCCGCACTGGTGAGCCTACGCCCTAAAGTACGGCCTGCATATTTTGCCGCAACACCGGTTAGGTTGCGGAAAATATCTGTCCAGCCGTCGTGAACTAAATCTTCATCTTGGTCGCCGCCACTGACCATGATATTAAAATTGTCCATGCGGTTTTGTTGCCAGCCTGGTTCAAGCTGGTTGGCCCATTGAGGGTCAGTTTCGTGGTTGTTGCGAACATCGATAGACGATGGCGTACGTTGAAAAACGTAGAGTTCTTTTGCCCATTCACCCAGATGAGGAATACACTGCACGGCGGTAGCGCCAGTACCAATGATACCCACGCGCTTGTCTTTTAGATGGGTCAGGTTGCCACTTGAATCCCCGCCGGTATATTCATAATCCCAACGACTGGTGTGAAAGGTAAACCCTTTATAGTCATTGATGCCTGGAATGCCAGGTAACTTTGGACGACTCAATGGACCGTTTGCCATGGCGACAAATTGCGCCTTCATGGCATCGCCACGATCCGTCTTTATGGTCCAAAGCGCGCTGTCTTCATCCCAACTCATATCGGTCACACAGGTTTGCAAACAAGCGTTGTCATACAAACCAAAATGCTTGGCTATGTTCTTGCTGTGATCAAGAATTTCTGCAGCGAAGGAATACTTATTCTTAGGCATATAGCCCATTTCTTCTAACAAGGGTAGGTAGCAATACGATTCAACATCACACATCGCACCTGGATAGCGATTCCAATACCAGGTACCACCAAAGTCTCCCGCCTTTTCGATGACTCGAAGATTGCTAAAGCCTGCTTGTTTGAGGCGCGCACTCATAAGTAAACCACCGAACCCTCCGCCTATGATGGCGACTTCTACTTCGTCAAACAGCGGGTCTCGATCAAGTCTTTCGATATACGGGTCTTCTTCGTAGCGAGAGAACTCTGCGGTAACTTCAATGTACTGTTCGTTGGCATCATCGCGAATTCGTTTGTCACGTTCGGAAAGGTACTTATCTTTGAGCAATGTTGGATCGAAATCTATATCGCCGAGATAGCTTTTTATTGCTGATTCGTGGCTCATTATATTTCCTAATATTTTACCGATTAATAGTACATAAAATCGTCATCCCGTTGGCTGAAAAATTGATTCTGCGGATTGCGCCCATATGTCGTAAAGTCATACGGGGTCGGGGGAAGGGAAGAAATAAGCATGAGTCGCAACGAACAACTGAACTGCCAATGGCAATTGGCGCGAGTTCCTCCTGCCGGGTGGCCGCAGAACGACGATTTTTCTTGGCTAAGCACAGAAAAAGTGGAGCCTGAGAAAGATCAACTGCTCAGCCGTACGCTTTATCTATCGATGGATCCTTATCAATGGGGCCGACGACGCAGCGGCGTCGAGGTGCCAGGTGAAGTTTGTCATGGGCGGACCGTATCTCAGGTCATTCGCAGTCGAGTATCTGGGTATGAAGAAGGTGACTACCTGTTCAACACCAACGGTTGGCAACAATTTGGTCTCACCGGTGCGGGTATTTCCAATTTCAGTTACATGCATCCGCGTAAGCTAGATCCCGCGTTGGCGCCCATTTCCACCGCCATAGGCGTGTTGGGTATGCTGGGATTAACGGCTTATGCCGGCATGATCTTGCAATGTGAACCACAGCCTGGAGAAACCGTGGTGGTTTCTGCCGCATCCGGCGGTGTTGGTCAAGTTGCCGGGCAGCTTGCGAAAATAAGAGGTGCTCGTGTTGTTGGTATCGCGGGAGTGCAAAAGAAGTGTGAATTTGTGACCCAAGAGTTGGGCTTTGATGCTTGCGTATCCCATCTGAGCGACGACCTTCCGAGTGATCTCGCTAAAGCCTGTCCAGATGGGTGTGATGTGTACTTTGAAAGTGTGGGTGGGTGCGTATTTGATGCGGTATTGCCCTTACTTAATCATGCTTCGAGAATTACCGTGTGTGGATTCATCTCCCAATACGGCAATACAGATGGTCTCAACCCGCGAAAATTATGGCAACAAAAGGGCCAAAGTCGATTCGACAAACAAGCAGTAGCCGTACATGACTTATTCGTCGGAAATTTTGTTGAGGAGTACCAATCTGCGTTTCTAACGGAGATGGGTGACTATATAAAGGACCACTTGGTGCAGTATCGAGAGGACCAATGGTCTGGTTTGGAAAATGCGCCTGCGGCGTTCATGGCCATGTTAAAGGGTGGCAATTTCGGAAAAACGATTGTGAAAGTTGGGGCGGAGTAAGGGTTGATGGTACGTTTTTTTCTCTGTTTGTTGGTATTGGGATTTTCTGTACAAGCGCTTGCTGAAAGCTACTGGCTTGGTTTGGGTAGTTTTCGCGGCTTAACCAATGCGCAACATTTTCGTGATGAGAGTGCGCAAAATCTCGGCCAGCAATTGGTCATTCGCAAAGTAACCACCCATAAAGGAGACTATTTTCGTGTGCTCGCTGGACCGTTTTCTGACAAATCCAAGGCCAGCCAAAAGCTTCGTGCTGTTAGGAGTCAAGGTTTTCCTGCTGCGTGGATGATGCTTGATAGTCGATTTCAATCTTCAAGTACGAAAATCGCTGCTCTAACTATAGAGCAAACTATAGAGCAAACACCTCCTGCCGAAGCTGACCAAGCCATTCGTCAGCCAGTATCTGGTGGTGAGAGGGCTCGGTTGACACGCATTGATGAGGCGGGCACACCGATTGTCATCGATGGTTTTGTTGATGAAAGTGTTTGGGCGAGTGTGCCGATCATTGATGATTTTGTAGTGGTTGAACCAGACACACTTCAGCCTGGGACATATTCAACGAAGTTACGCATAGCCTATAGTGACAAAGGTATCTACGTGAGTGCAATTATGCACCAGCCCGAAGGTACTTTAGTACGCCGACTCAGTGGCCGTGATGTGCGAGACAATCGTGACAGCATCAATATTACTATTGATACCTCTGGTGAGGGACGTTACGGGTTTTGGTTTGGCATCAATCTGGGTGATTCGCTAATGGATGGCACAGTGTTGCCTGAGCGCGTGTTTTCCAGCGATTGGGACGGTCCTTGGTATGGTCGCAGTCAGAAGATTCCCCAAGGCTGGTCTGCGGAAATGTTTGTACCCTGGGGTATTGTTTCGATGCCCGCGGCAGCTCAAGTGCGCAGTATGGGCATGTATGTTTCGCGGAGAGTCGCGCATTTAGATGAACGTTGGGCATGGCCAGCGTTAGCCCCGACGCAAGCAAAGTTCATGTCTGCACTGAAAAAGTTAGAGATGGAGGGTGTGCAGCCTCGACAGCAATACAGTATCTATCCATTTGTGGCGACAGCATTCGACTGGGTTGATGATCAGCCGCAATATCGTGCAGGTGCTGATCTCTTTTGGCGACCTTCGAGTAATTTTCAGCTTAACGC
>QIGT01000207.1 GCA_003230835.1 Gammaproteobacteria bacterium | reverse complement strand
GGAGATGAGCCGGTATAGCTTCTCGCCTTGCGCTCAGCTCTCTCAAGGCCAACAGCGTCGCGTGGCCATGGCGCGCTGGTTGTTGAGTGTGGCAGATGTTTGGATTCTAGACGAACCTGTGACAGCACTAGACCAGTCCGGACAGGAATTGTTGGTACAGATATTGAATCAGCACTGTGCTGATGGCGGTGCGATAGTGTACTCAACTCACGTTACCTTGCCAGTAGTTAACAAACTAACCCTTGTCGTTGAAGCAGTAGCAAACTAGATGATCCTGCGCCTATTTTTCAGCGAGCTGCGGTTATTGGCGCGCAATAAAGCGCAGGTGCTGAATCCGTTGGCATTTTTGTTTTTGGGGGTCATGCTTTTTTCAGTAGGCGTGCCAAGTGCAGTGCAGGGCAATGGTATTTATGCGGGTGCTGTGTTGTGGTTTATCGTTCTGCTGACCAATCTATTGGCCTTGGATGGCCTGTTTAGGAGAGATTACGATAACGGTGTCTTAGAGCAAATATTGTGTGCCAGTGAAGTTCCTTTCATGGTTATCCTCATGCGAATATTTGTTCATTGGCTACATACTGGACTATTAATCACACTTCTAGCACCGCTATTGAGTCTTGCGCTGGGTATCGAGTTACATGCCTTGCCGGTGGTGATGCTGGCACTTTTACTCGGCACACCTGCTTTGAGTTTCATCGGTGCCACAGGCGCTGCACTTACCGTGGGTTTTAGCCGTGGCGGTGTGCTGCTGGCGTTGTTGGTGTTGCCGCTGTTTTTGCCTGTGCTTATATTTGGTGCCCATGTAGTCAATGATGCGGTAGCTGGGAATGGTAATAGCGCACAGTTGTACTGGTTGGCATTTATTAGCATGGTAGCGTTTACAATTGGACCTTTTGCGACAACTGTGGGTCTTAAAATAAGTGTGCAGTTACAATGATTGCCACGGTCATAGGAGAGTATTCCTCGACATGTTTCTGAGAGAATTTTGGCATAAATTGGGTTCGCCCAAGTGGTTCTATCAAATCTCTACAGGTTGGATGATTGGTTTTGCCGTGGCGGCCCTGGTACTTTTGGTGGTCGGTATGGTTTGGGGATTGGCCTTTGCCCCAGCAGACTATCAACAAGGCAATAGTTTCAGAATCATATACGTACATGTGCCCACCGCGATGGTGGCCCAGTCGGTCTATATCTCCATGGGTGTTGCCGGTATTGTCTTGTTTGTTTGGCGCATGAAATTGGCAGACGTGGCCATCGCCGCCTGTTTACCTGTGGGTATGATGTTAACGGCATTGGCACTTTTCAGCGGTGGTGTGTGGGGTCGTCCCACCTGGGGGACCTGGTGGGAATGGGACGGCAGAACCGTGTCAACCTTGGTGTTGTTGTTCCTTTTTATTGGGATCTACGCATTGCGCGAAGCGATACCAGACATCACACTGCGTGGACGGGCCAGTGCGTTAGTGGCCATCGTGGGCACCATCAATATCCCTATCATTAAATATTCGGTAGATTGGTGGCATACGCTGCATCAGCCTGGATCGTTCTCATTGACCGAAAAACCCACCATGCCGGTGGAAATGTGGGCGCCTTTATTGGTCATGGTTCTCGGTATGTACTGCTTTGCTGGGTATATTATCCTAGCCCGCATGCGCATCGAGATTCTATTAAGGGAACAACGTACCCAATGGGCCCGAGAGTTAGTGGCATGATTCATGACCTTCATGAAACGATTCATGACACGGAGCAGAGGTAGCGAGTGCAATTTGAAAGTATGGCCGAGTTTTTTGCCATGGGTGGTCATGGTTTATACGTCTGGTTGGCGTATGGTGCTACTTGCGCTGCGCTAGTTGGCTCGGCCCTTGCGGTGCGCATCGGAGCAAAAAGGCAGATACAACAACTAAAACTTGCTGCTTTTCATCAAACTAGGTGCAGTAGTGAATCCCAAACGTAAGAGTCGCCTCTATCTCATTTTGTTTATTTTGGTCGCGGTAAGCGGTACGACGGCTACATTGATGGTCGCTTTAGAACAAAATATTAATATGTTTTACCCTCCACAGGACGTGGTATCTGGTGTTGCCCCGGTGGCTAAGACGATTCGAGCAGGTGGTATGGTGTTGGAAAAATCTGTGCGTCGAGGCAACGGTCTCGATATTCAATTTGTTTTAACCGACCATCGGGGTGCAGAATTTTCGGTCTTTTATACTGGTATACTGCCGGATTTATTTCGCGAGGGGCAAGGTATCTTGGTGCAAGGACAGCTAGATCCACAAGGTCGATTCCAGGCTCATGAGGTGTTGGCAAAGCACGATGAAAACTACATGCCACCCGAACTCATGGACATATCGCAAACACCAGAAACACAGGGTCCTGCGTAAGTGTTACCGCAGCTAGGTCAACTCAGCCTGACATTGGCACTTTGTCTGTCGGTGCTAGCAGTTGTGAGCGGGGTGTTGTTTCACCGCCGAGCCTCCATTGTCTGGCATCAGCTCACCGTTTCCACTGTCGTTGGCCAGTTTGTATTCATTGCCTTCGCCTTTGCCTTTTTAGTTTGGTCGTTTGTTAGCGACGATTTTTCGGTCGCCTACGTCACGCATAACTCCAATAGCTTGTTGCCTTGGTATTTCAAAGTAAGTGCAACCTGGGGCGGGCACGAAGGCTCGTTCTTGCTCTGGGTGTTGATCATGACGTTATGGATGTGTGCGGTTGTTGTGCGCCGACACAACTATCCACTGCAACTTTCAACATCGGTACTGGCTGTGTTGAGCCTGCTGAACCTTGGTTTCATCCTGTATGTGGTGTTTGCCAGTAACCCCTTTGAACTGCTTATCCCGATGACCCCAGCAGATGGCGGGGACCTAAATCCAGTGTTACAAGACTTCGGGCTGATAGTGCACCCACCTTTACTCTATGTAGGCTATGTGGGTCTGGCGGTGCCGTTTGCTTTTGCGGTAAGTGCACTGCTGCATGAGCGGGTCGATTCGGCGTGGGCTAGGTGGACACGCCCATGGACTAACGTTGCTTGGTCCTTTTTGACCGTCGGTATTGCCTTGGGTAGTTGGTGGGCCTACTACGAATTAGGCTGGGGAGGTTGGTGGTTTTGGGATCCGGTAGAGAATGCCAGTTTCATGCCTTGGCTCGCTGCAACTGCTTTGGTACATTCTTTGGCGGTCACCGAAAAGCGTGGTGCTTTTAGAAATTGGACTGTGTTGTTGGCAATTACAGCGTTTTCATTGTCCTTGCTGGGCGCATTTATTGTGCGTTCTGGCGTGCTGACCTCAGTTCATGCCTTTGCTGTCGACCCGACACGTGGTGCCTATATACTGGCTTTTCTAGCATTGGTTGTTGGCGGCTCGTTGACGTTATTCGGCCTGCGTAACCAACGTAGTCAAACCACTCCGATTGGTTTTAAGTGGTTGAGTCGTGAATTTTTCATGTTGGTGAATAACGGCATCTTAGTGCTGGCGCTCACTGTGGTACTTTGGGGAACCCTAGCACCCATAGGTTACGAAGCGTTTACCGGTGCCAAGATCTCCATCGGCCCGCCGTTTTTTGACCGATTTTTTGTGCCATTAATGTTGCTGCTCGCAGTAGCCGTTGGCTTGGTGCCGGTTCTGAATTGGAAACGAACGCCATTGAAAGCCCTGTTAGGTTCACTGCAGGTTGCAGTCCCACTGGCCTTGGTTTTGGGGTTGCTGGTGTGGTTCAGCTTTGATTTGAAATTGGCCACGGTTGCGGCGGCCTTGATATTTTCACTATGGGTTGTAATCACTCACTCGATGGATGTGATCAAGAAAATTCGATCATCCAGCCAATTTCCCCTTGCCTATGTTGGCATGACGCTTGCGCATCTAGGGTTTGCCATGTCGGTTGTCGGCGTTGCTGTCACCTCCACTGCCTCGATTGAACGCGACTTGCGGATGTCGGTTCAACAAACCACGATGCTGGGTGACGCCGAAGTACAATTTTTAGGCGTGAGTCAGGTAGAGGGGATTAACTACACCGCCCAGGAAGGTACGTTTGTTGTTAGTGAGAACGGACACAGCTATACCCTACATCCGCAGAAGCGCCGCTATTGGGCTCGCGATGTTGTCATGACGGAAGCTGCCATCAACCCTGGCTTTTTCTCGGACACCTACATTTCTTTAGGTGAACCCATAGACGATGGCGCGTGGGCGGTACGTCTACATTACAAGCCCTTGGTAAGATGGAGTTGGCTCGGTGCGTTGATGATTGCCTTAGGCGGTGT
>QIGT01000153.1 GCA_003230835.1 Gammaproteobacteria bacterium | reverse complement strand
GGTGAAGCAGATGGTGGAGCAAGACCGCACGGCCTTTGTCATGGGGCGGGTTAATTTCGAATTCGTCGGACCTGCGGCCTATGGAGAAAAAATCGTCACCAGGCTTGAACTTGAAGAAATTTCAAACTCAACCCTGACTTGGGCTTGTACCGCAACACGGCGCGATGATGATGCATTGGTCACTCAAGGCTCCGCGACCCGCGTGTATGCAAAAATTCAGAACGATGGATCGCTGAAGGCGATTAGAATACCTGACAATATTAGAACTCTCCTCGGTGCCCCAACCTAAGTAAGCGCCCCAACTTAAATAGCTGTCCCAACCTAAACCAACAACACCCTAATTCATTTTATATATAAAATGAATACGCTATACTCTGCTTGGTTATTTATTCGCCAAAATGAAGCAGAAGTAAAGCATAGGAGTGAGTTACCCATGTCAGACAAGACCTTTCATCACTGGCCTTTCTTCGATGACAGCCACCGTGAGCTCGTCAACAGCCTCGACCAATGGGCTGTAGATCACATTGAAGATCTAGTTGCCGACGAACACACAGATTTGGATGGCACCTGTATCAAAATAGTGCGCGCGCTTGGAGAAGGAGGCTTCACAGGTTATGCGGTTCCGGCGGAGGGTGGCGGTCAAACCGAGAAACTAGATGTCCGCAGCTTATGCCTAATTCGTGAAACCCTCGCCCGAGCAAGGATTGGGCAGCGGTCCGATTTCACTGTTTGGCAATGCTGAGCAAAAGGAACGATTCTTACCTCAAGTCGCTGCAGGAAAAATGCTTTCTGCCTTTGCACTTTCAGAACCCGAAGCAGGTTCAGACGTTGCAGCATTATCCACTAGCGCCACGCAAGACGGTGATAACTTTGTGATCAATGGCGAAAAAACCTGGATATCCAATGGTGGAATCGCCGATTTCTATACTGTGTTTGCTCGAAGCGAGCCCACATCTGGCGCGAAAGGAATCAGTTGTTTTGTTGTAGAAGCAGATAACCCTGGGCTGAGTGTGGTAGAACGCATTGACCTCATTGCTCCACACCCTCTGGCACACCTACGCTTTGAAGATTGTCGTATACCAAAATCCAATTTGGTAGGAACTCGCGGCAAAGGCTTCGGTCATGCCATGGCTACTCTAGACGTGTTTCGCACCACAGTTGGCGCTGCCGCTTTAGGGATGGCGCGAAGAGCATTAGATGAGACCACAACTCATGTCTTAAATCGCAAGTTATTTGGCGGTACTCTCAGCGACTTACAGTTGGTTCAAGGTAAATTATCAGACATGGCTTTGGCTGTAGATGCCAGCGCTCTACTCGTCTATCGCTCCGCCTGGACCAAAGATTGTGTCGCCCAGCGTGTCACCCGCGAAGCCGCTATGGCTAAGTTGCATGCCACCGAATCAGCACAGCTCGTGATCGACGCAGCGGTGCAATTACATGGTGGAAGCGGTGTTACCAAGGGCAACATTGTTGAATCACTGTATCGTGATATACGCTCACTTCGCATATACGAAGGCGCTTCAGAAGTACAGCAAACCATCATTGCCAGGCAGGTACTGAATCAAACATTGTCCTAGTTGCGCTTTCTTGTTTGTCCATGTATGTGACCTAGGTCTCAAAAAAAAAGAGAACTCTCACATAGAATTATTTTTTGAATGTGTACATAAGGATATGGACATGGGAACAGTGATGGCGAGGCTTGAAGGAAGGTTATTTGCAGACAGAGGACGAATCTGTATGGTAGTTGAGGTAGATGAAACGTCCTGCCTTGGAAGCGTAAGTTATAGCGTTGATGGTACCCGTCATCTAATAGAAATGCCGCTCTCAGAAATTAGTAGGTGTGTGTCTCTGGGCGCAAACTTGAAATTAGATAATGTCAATTCAGAAAACCTGTCTAGTCGGGTAGTTAAAGAAAATGACGGCTGGTTCTTCAAAGCCCGCGAAGGACTTAAAGGGCCGTTTAATACAGCTGGGGAAGCAGAACAGGGGCTTGGTCAATATATTGTCTCTGCTCAAAGCGCTTAACGCAATAACACACCCAATCAATAAATCATGACGTGTTAGCAGCTGATGCTAGTTTTGACATCATATCGACTAACTCTCCAGTAGACCGAACAAGCCCCCAAGACTGATACTTAGCCATGGTATGTTTGTGCGAATCTTCCTCATATGCTGTACTGGCATCCTCAGCAAACAAGGCTAGGTAGCCAAGGTCAAGAGCAACACGTCCAGTCGCCTCAATGCACTCGTCACTTTCGAAGCCAGCGATGATTAACCATTGAACCCCCATATGACGCAACACCGAGTCGAGATTCGTTGCAGTAAAGGCCCCACTAACCGTTTTGGAGATTACAATCTCTCCGTTTGTGGGCTCAACTTCGCTGAGGAATTGCGTTTCTTTGCTACCAGGGGGATAACACCAACCGAGGCGACGGTGTGCAGGCCCAGTGTCTCGCGCAGTGCCAGAAAGCGCTTCGATTTTGACATGAATGCAAGCAATTGAATGTTGGCGAGCATGTTGCAGTAGTGTCGAGCAGTTAGCCACGGCTGAGTAGAACCGCTTCGAATAATCGGCTAAGGCGGAATCAACGCCATCTTCGCACAACCCTGCATTCAGCGCGTTTTCTTTCAAGTGCTCGGGAGTCGCGAGATTTTGGATATCGATTAACAGCAGTACGGTGTTACAAATGGTTGGTAGCGGAGGCTTTTCCTGCGTTACATAGGCTGCATCTACTACATCTCGGATGGTAACTTTGTTCACCCAGTTTCCTAGTTTCTTGTTAGTAGCACCCAATACTATTTCATCAAGTCAAATCATCCAACACTTTCCACAGTGCATTAAGCTCCTCTTGCCAATGCTGCTGCAATTTTGGTTTTTGAAATTTGGCTTTGCGTAACTGATCAGCCTGCAGCAGACCCTCTAGTTCACTGATGCGCACCAGTACCAGTTTTTCATCCATGTCTTGTCTGTCTTGATTTTGAGTGTAATTGTCATTTTCGTGTTTGACCGTTTCTGTTGGACCTTGATCTGTATCTGCATCTGGATTGTTCGATGCCACTTGAGTATAAAATTCGTCTATATCATTAATTTCACGAAGTCTGTTCGCCCTAATCTCCCAAAATTTGGAGCAAACTGTTTGTAGGAATCGTTTGTCGTGGCTGGTGACTAGAAGAGTAACGTCTGCTTCTACCAATTGCTCTTCGAGTTGTTCTCGGCCCTGCAGATCAATGTGATTGGTCGGTTCATCCAGGATCATTATGGAGGGGCGACGCAAGAAAAGTGACAAGAACACCATTCTGGCTTTTTCGCCACCACTCAATGTATTTACAGGCTGTGAAAAATCCTGATACCTAATACCCGCACCCACCAAGGCGCGTTTAACATCATCATTTGGCTTATCGACTCTGGCGTACAGCCAATCGAAGCGTGCGGTTGATTGGTTCAGTTCATCTAGTTCTTGTTCAAAATATCCAACAGACACATTGGGATTGAAACGAACCTCCTCATCCTTTGAGTTTTGAGCTTCAAGAATGCGTCGAATCGTTGTAGATTTTCCGCTACCATTTGCACCCAATAGACCAATACGATCTCCAGGCTTGACCACCAACAAATCTGTGGTCAACAGTAAAAGCGCTTTGTCTGGCGTATAGATTTTTGCGCTATCTAGCGTAACGATGGTTTTGCTGCGAAGTACTTGCGTACTGAGTTTCAAATTTAGAGAGTTGCCACCGGTGACAAATGTTTGTTTGTCTTCTAGTTTGTTAGCCCGCAAAGCCATGGTTTTTGCTTTGCGCGCTAGATCTTCATTGTCGTAAGTATGCCCCCAGTGAGCAAGACGCTTCGAACTGGCTCGTATGCGCTGTATCTCTTTGGCCTCGTGTGCATACTTTGCTTGGGCCTGCTGGTCGTGTTGTTGTAACTTAACGCGTGCTGCTGAAAAGGGTAAATCGAAATTCAGCAAATTCAGATCACGCAAAAATACGGTACGACTACAGCACGTATCCAACAAATCTCGGTCATGTGAAATGATGAGATAGGTAAGCCCGGCTGTAGCTAGCAGGTAGCGCTTTAACTGAGCTTGAGCAACCACATCCATATGATTGCCCGGCTCATCCATCAACATAAGATCTGCTTGACGCAACCTGGCACGCGCGAAAAGCACCAGATTTTGTTGCCCACCACTCAGCGAACGGATCTTGAGGGCGGTCAGTTTTGAGGTGAATCCGAGTTCACTCAGAATTGCAGCCACTTTGTACTCGTCAGTTTGGCGCAATTGAGCAGTGAGGACACTGGCTACGGCTTCGAACAAGGTGACTTCTTCCAGATGAGTCGGTACAAACTGTTCTACCAGCGAAATAGTCAAGCCCCTTGCGGTCATGACATGACCTTCATCGGGCGTGCTGTGTCCGCAAAGTAGTTTTAGAAGGCTGGTTTTACCAGCGCCGTTATAGCCTACCAGGCCGATTTTTTCGTATTGTGAAATGACCAGATCGAGCTGTTTGAAAAGTTGCTTCTCACCGAGGGCATAACTGAGATTCTTTGCCTGAAGAAGGATAGCCATAGTTTGTCCTGCGCATAGTTAGATTTACGCAGCATCAACTAACAGGCGAGCCAAATACCTGAGAATAATCAGGCAAGAGGTGTTGTGACGAAATTAGAACCAGTCAGATTAGCTGCGACGTGTGTGCAAACCAGACTGGGCTATTTCACCGCAAGGGCATTGTGCAAAGCCTAGGTATACCCTAGGGATTAGACACAAAATCATGTAAGACTCCTTTTTTTGTTGGTTAACGAGGCCAAGCTCTAGATTAACTGGCTGCGTGAGATTATGCCAGCGTACTCACGGTGCGACCAGCGGCCTAGCTGCTTACTTCAGGCTGGTCGTTTCGTGGAACAGATGTTCTAGTACGCCCAAATCTTACCGAACTGAGGCAACACCAAGA
>QIGT01000108.1 GCA_003230835.1 Gammaproteobacteria bacterium | reverse complement strand
GCTGCTCATTTGGCGAGAAAGTTCCGCTATGGGCGTTTTGTTGATTATTCACTTGGCGTTCGTGCTGACTTTTTTTGTGACACTACCTTATAGCAAATTTATTCACGCCATTTATCGTTTTGCTGCGCTGATACAATTTAATGCCGAATCTTCATGACAACTACACCCCTCTCTCACGTACTCGTATTCTTGATGTTCGCTTTGTTAGTACTCACGACAAGTGCCCACGGCCAATCTAGCGACAACCCGCAAATACTAAAATCGTTACATCTCCTCATACCCGGAGCTGCTGGTGGCGGTTGGGATCGAACCGCCCGTGGAACCGGCGAAGCACTCACCCGCTCAGCACTGGTGGCCAACGTCACCTTCGAAAACAGATCCGGCGGTGGTGGCAGCAAGGGTATCGCCTATCTACTGGAGCGCAAGAACCCACGCATGCTGATGGTCAATTCAACACCTATTGTGATTCGTTCACTGCAACCAGCATTTCCCCAGTCCTATAAAGATCTGATACCTGTGGCAAGCATCATCGGCGACTACTCAGTATTGGTTGTAAGAACACAGTCACCGGTATTAGACCTTAAAGGTTTAGCCGCCTTGTTAGTTGCAAACCCTAGGCAGGTTGCCATCGCCGGTGGTTCGGTGTCTGGGGGTACCGATCATATCGTTGCTGCAATGATATTTAGAGCTTTTGGCGCAAATCCACGAGATGTTAAGTACATCCCATATGATGCTGGTGGTAAGGCGATGGCGGGATTACTCTCTGGAGAAGTACAAGCCCTTTCTTCTGGGTATGGTGAAGTGGTTGATTTGGTCTCCCAGAGTTGGGTGCGAATTCTCTGCATAGCAGCACAAGAACGCTTAAGTATCGCTCCAGACACTCCAACTTGTGTTGAAAGCGGCGCCAAAGATGCTGTATTCGTCAACTGGCGGGGCTACTTTGCCGCACCTGGTCTAACCCATGCGCAACTGTCGTCATACCAACACACGCTGTTTGAAATGCAAAAGACCGAAGCATGGAATGACGTGCGCGACCGATACGGCTGGGTAGATCTATACAAACCTGGCGAGGAGTTTTCGAACATGCTCGCGCAGCAAGAAACTAAACTTCGCATCCTACTCAAGGAATTGGATTTTCTGTGAAGCCCTTACTTACTCACAATCGAATCGGAGGGTTTCTTCTTCTCATTTTCTGCTTGACCTATGCCGCGCTATCTCAGCGTATCCCATCTATTGAAGCAGTCCAATCAACCACCATGCCATCCGGCATGGATGCGGCGAGCATGCCCTTTTTCCTCAGCATCCTGGGTATCCTATTGTCACTATGGGTTATTTTCGACCGAGCTCCCACAAAAAACACTCAGCCTGCCAAAGATCTGAATTGGTGGCGGTTCATTATGTTCTTAGCCCTCATGCTTGGTTATGGATGGGGTATTCGACCATTAGGATTTCTATTGTCTACCAGTTTGTTTCTACTGATTGGTTTTCGCATTCTAGGTGAGAAAAGAATTACGCTACTAGTGGCGGTCAGCTGCACAATTGCATTGGCTTTTTGGTTACTGATGAGCCAGCTATTAGGTGTTCACCTTGAACCCCTACCGAGCATATTAAGGTTGTTGGATGCTTGAAGGAATTCTCACCGGTCTGGACACGGTATTCACACTACAGAATATTCTATTTCTCATGACGGGATGTTTTGCTGGAACATTCATTGGTATGTTACCTGGTTTAGGACCGATGTCCGCTATCGCTCTAATGATTCCCATCGCTTCAACCCTTGAACCTTCCGCGGGAATCATCATGATGGCAGCAGTCTATTACGGCGCTATTTTTGGTGGTTCAACCTCTTCTATCCTCATTAATGCACCAGGGGTTGCATCAACAGTAGCCACTTCTTTCGACGGCTACCCTTTGGCACAGCAGGGAAAAGCAGGCAAAGCACTCGCCATAGCCGCCGTGGCCTCATTCAGTGGTGGGCTCATCGCCGCCCTGATGCTAATGGTTGCAGCACCGTTTCTTGCAGGCATTTCTCTGAGCTTTCAGTCTACCGACTATTTTGCACTGATCACCCTTGGTCTAGTTTGCGTAGCTGCATTCGCCGGTTCTAGCACAATGCCTAAAGCACTATTAATGACTGTTGTAGGGCTCATGTTGTCAACAGTGGGAACAGACCAAATTCAAGGTGTCCCTCGTTTCACCTTAGGGGTCATCGACCTCATCGATGGCATTTCTTTTCTCTTACTGGTTATGGCCACTTTCGCACTATCAGAAGCACTTCTACAAATATTGAAAAAGTCCGATGCAAAAATTAACAATGGACCCGCTAATCTAGGCAGCATGAAGGTATCTAAACAAGAGGCTATAGACATAGCCCCACCGATCATCAGGTCATCGGTGCTGGGTTTTTTCATAGGTTTACTCCCAGGTGCAGGAGCAACCATCGCGAGTTTCCTGTCCTATGGAACCGAACAGCAACTGGCTGGAAAAGCAAAAGGCAAACTCTTTGGCCACGGCTCGCTGCGAGGCTTGGCAGCTCCGGAGGCAGCAAACAATGCAGCCGCAACAGGTTCATTTGTACCCCTGCTTGCGCTTGGCATTCCGGGATCAGGTACCACAGCAATTTTGTTAGGCGCCCTCATCGCCTACGGCGTTCAACCCGGACCACTCCTGTATATCAACCATCCAGAGGTGTTTTGGGGCGTCATCATATCGATGTGGCTGGGCAACGTAGTGCTACTGGTCATCAACCTACCCCTCATACCTTACATAGCTCGTTTGCTCACCATACCTTCTCAGTTTTTGCTACCTCTCATTCTGTTTTTCTCACTCATTGGTGTGTACTTTATTTCATTCAATAGCTTTGACATTCAATTGATGGTGCTATTTGCCGCCAGCGCCGTGGTACTGCGGTTGTTGGCATTTCCAATGGCGCCGATGATTTTGGGTTTCATTCTCGGCGGTATGATCGAAGAAAATTTGCGTCGCGCACTACTTATCTATGACAACAATTGGTCGTTCCTTTGGGAGCGGCCGTTGACGTTTTCTATCCTTGTCATCGCCGCCATGGTTCTACTATGGCCACTGTTAAGAACCTACCTTCTGAAACGCGCCCAGGAGTCTGCGCGGTAGAAAGTATTCCTAGCGATAAATTGATTGTCGCAACATATTACATCCACATGTTATGCTCTTTTTCCAATGTCAGGCTAGTTCACAGACCAATTTCATTCAGTACGATGAATAAGTGGGAGGAAATTTTTCATGAATACACTAGCCTTTCGTGGTCCAGACAACCCAGCTATAGAAGCCAATCGGCGCTCCCAACTTCTCCTGTTCGCCATCATGATCGCCGTTTTAACAACGATATTAACTACGGCAATGATGCTGTACCTCGGACACGTCGCCACCGCAGGTTGGATCGCGCTGACCCTGCCACTTTATGGTCTGGTCACGATAATATTTCATATTACCAAGTCCACTCGCCTGGCTGCGCACGGATTTATACTGTTGATTTGCGCACTAGTGATGATCGACTACGGACCGGATGGGGGTTATGCGATAATGGCCACCTGCGCGATCCCTTTGGCCGCATCAGCCTTGCTAGGTATCCGCGCAGGTATAGTCTGGACAATTATCGGCGTTGTTTGGGCCGGCTACCTAGGCCCAGTAGTTTTTAGATCTATAGATTTTTCCCAAGCACTGGGACTGGGTTCGGCAATCATGACATTGGTGGTGGGTACCACCTCAGTCATCGTCGAATCTACCCGTGCAAAAGCGGTCAAGGAGGCCAGAAAATACCGCAGAAATTTTGAGTCACACCAAGAACGAATTCGCGTCTTCGCCGAAAGTACCTTTCCGGGTATTGCAGTGACTTCTGAGAAGGGTATCGAATATTCCAGTCCAGGCGTGAAGCTTTTGTTAGGGTATACTGCTGAAGAATTTTCACAGCAATTAATCGTCGACTATGTCCATCCCGATGACCTGCCTGTGCTATACGAAAAGGTGCTGGCGGTGCCACCGAAGGGCTTTCGCGCCGAGATTCGACTCAGACACAAGCAAGGACATTGGGTCTGGCTTGAGGCTTTCGGTATACCCCAAGCTGGTGACCCTGATGACGACCAATGGATTTTCGCAGCACGAGATATCCAGGAGGAACGTCGCGGGCGAGAACAACTGATGCAATCACATCGTCTAGAAGGCATAGGTTTGCTTGCCGCGGGGGTCGCTCACGATTTCAACAATTTGCTTTCTGTGA
>QIGT01000323.1 GCA_003230835.1 Gammaproteobacteria bacterium | reverse complement strand
CGTCTGCACCAGCCCTGTATTTGTGCGACTGATGCAGACGGTGAGGGACAGAAAAATGATGAGATTACACTCAACAAAGCGGAGAACAACCTGAATTCTCTCGGTCGCGGCATATGAATCAATAGCTTAAACCACACCCAAGACGATTCTTTCTGTTCTAGAACGAAAGAACGCAGGAATCATTTAAAGGAAATCCTTTTAATCCCTACACAGCTAAGAAACGACACCATATACTCAAATCAGCCCTGACTGTAACGACTGCACATTTAATTTATACGCGTACTGTAATTTTCTGCGCTGTGCGAATATCGGAAATTTGCGCACCACTACTCAGGAGAGTTTGCCGTAGCTCATTAAAAATGGGTTCTTTTTCATTCGGGTCTTCTATTGTTAGTATTGCCGAAAATGGTATACCACTCTCTGGAAATACTGTATTCGTGCGACTTAAGGAATCCACAACTAGGACCCATTGCGACGAGTTTCCGACCCCCCTAGGGAAAGTCTTGTTGAAGCGTTTAATTGGCCACCACTTGTGTCCGTTCTCAATGAGATGGCGTTCATATATTTTGCCTTCAGACTTGAGGCGACCCTTCCAAGAGGTACTACCTGTACTTTTATTTATGTACTCTTGCCTCAGATAGGCATTCATATTCACTCGGACATACTCAGCGCCGAACTGCCTATTTGTTGGCGCCCGATAAGTAAGCGTCAATCTAGCCCGTCCTCTACATGAACCATGTTGGCTAACCATGCTTGCCGGCCATGTAAACGGAAACTCGAGTTCATGTGACGCTTCAAGATTACCGATAAAGGCTAGTGTGATGCTATGGTCGCTTGTTGTTAACATTTCAAGCGCCTGCGATGGCATTCCATGACCCACGAAGTCCACAGCATATTTCTCCGCTTGGGGGTCCTGCAAAGGTGCTGGCATGGTGGCATGATGAATAAGTAAACCACTGAGGGTTTCACGTTCGACATCACCTTCAATCAGGTGATCCAAAACCGCCATAGTTTTTGCCACGAAAGGTGCCGCGTAACTGGTACCGCAACCGTATACAGTCTGACCTGCCGTATTAATTGAAGCAAGATCCGGTTTATGCCCATCTCGTCCACCAACATGCGCCACATCAGGCTTGACACCTAGCGCGATACTCGGACCCCTACGCGTATACACTGATGGACGAAACCTGTTCTCACTGTCCGGAACTTCTAACGCGCCGACAGAGATCGACCGCACACTCTCTGCTGGCTGGAACAACCGATCTTGCCCTGCATGTCTATATCCAGCCAGCATTTGAGCCACTTGCGACGGCTCATCTGGCCAAACAGGTCGGCAGATAGGACCACTCAAATTACCAGTCGGTAAGACGAATACCACGTTGTGCCGATCGGCGATTTCGTCGATCAATGTTGCATATTCGCCATAATCATCATCGGCGACTTGCTGTTGAACTGACAGGCTCATATTGAAAATTCGAACACCAGCGTCCTTTGCTGCAGGTATTTCCACATTTAGTTGTTCAAGAAAATCCATGAAGCCAAAAGGATAGTAGTCTTCATAAACATCCTCTAGCATTGGATGCAAACCTAAGTCGAAGAATTTGCATGGAACTTCTCCGAACACTGCATGTGAATTAAGCTCTTGTGCGGCAACAGATAAACCGGCTATGAAAGTACCATGGGATCGATCCTGAATCATGCCCTCCAATAAATCCGTGCGCCCAGCACACCAAGGCTCCAAGGGTAAATGTGAAACGACCCCCGTGTCAACAATCCCCAGAACTGGGTAATTTGAGGGTTCGTTAGGAGAAGGTAGCATGGCCGCCCCTTCCTCTGAATGGGAAATTGTCTGCTCAATCTCCAAGACCGGTGGCAGTGAAACACGACGCACGATAGTGTACTCATCAAGAAAACGAAGCAAGTTTTCGTGAATCAATACATCATCGCTGTTGACTCTTACAAAAAGAAACCTAATGGACTGCCACTGGTCCTCAGTATCCTTAATCGTGATTGGTAATTTCGATTGCTCCAGCTGAACTTTCAATGTGTTGAATGCTGTAATCGCTCGAGCGCGACTACGCCGTTCAGCCTCTGTTGTACTTGACCTTGGGTCTATGAAACACTCAACCAAATACATCCCTCCAGTACGCGGGTTCGCCAGCCATTCAACTGCATCTTGAGCTGAAAAATTTCGTCGATCGGCGGCATGGTGAACATGTATCGACTCAATAGCACCCACTTCACTTCGCGCTCGCGATGGATTTGGCTTAAGTTCATTGGTTTTCTTGTCTGGGACTAGCTGTACTTCTATCTCAGCTGCACTTACGGAACCACGCACAACTTCCAGTGTCTCCGGCTCAAGTTCGAAGATCATCTCTCCAAGATTACTTCCCCCAACCAATGGAATCTTAGTTGATGGAAAAACTTTCTCTGTTGGGCGCTTAGTTTTTGCCCATGCTTTTTCATTGAGCACCACATGCACATACTCGAGTGCGGGCCCGCCAGGTCGATTTATTCGGCTTCCAATTTGATCAATGACCATCAAAAGACGACTGCGGTGTTCCGCAAATTGTTCGTCCCTACCCTGAAAAAAATCTTTAACACCGCCGCCACCCGTTCTAAATGGGATTTGTTGATAGTCTTTGGTGTTAAGCACTATTTGAAGTGGGTTATTAGACATCAAATTGTCTCCTGCTCTTTAAGTTTTCGAGTCCACCGGCTAATTGTTGATTGATCCTTACCCAAAATCTGAGCAAGATCTTCTTGTGTAAAAGCTAGATCCTTGTCATCATTAAGAACGCCCGCCAACGACTCAGTTGGACCCAATAATTGCCTCCACTTCTTATACTTTTGATGGTTTGCACTCAGCATTGCGTGCGTTGCTATTGCTTTCAAAAACATAAACTTTTTAGCTGTACTGAGTACGGCTGAGCGTTTAAGCGCGTTGGCAAGTGTTTCAATTTCGCTACCACTGAAATCGTCAGTTAACCAAACAAGAAATCGAAGCTCAGGCTGGGTTAAATCAAGCGAGTTAGCGTAACGCTCTACGATATGAAATCGGGACTGGAAATCAGGCTTTGGTACTAATATTCGTGTATCAAATCTACGCCAGATAGCAGAATCGAGCAAATGCTCATGGTTGGTAATTGCTATTGTGATACCTAGCTGGCTACGCGCATCCAAACATTGCAAAAGCGTATTCACTACACGTTTGATCTCACCGACCTCATGCGGGTCGTCTCGAACCTTGGCGATGGCGTCGAACTCATCCAGCAATAACACGCACTTGTATCGATTCGCGAAAGCGAAAAGAGCGGATATATTTCGTGCTGTCGTACCAAGATACGAAGAGATGAGACCATCAAGACGCGCCGTCACCAGCGGAAGCCCAACTTCAAGCCCTATCACATGTGCCAAGCGTGTTTTTCCTGTGCCAGGGGCACCGTAAAGCATACAGTTTAATGGTGGCCGAACCCCAACTGCTTGAAGTTGATCAATATTCTGCCACTCCTCAATAAGTGAGCTGACTGATATTTGAAGAGTTGTATTCAGTACTGGCGCAAGCTCAGCACCCTTGGGTGTTGGTAGCCTGATATCCGCCAGCGACGTACCTGTCTCCTTGTCCACTGGTGGCCGTACGTTTGGTGTGATCTTTTCACCTGGCAACCCAGCAAGGGATAGCACTACCCGGCTAGGCTCTATTCGGCTCGAACGCTTCCGGCCCTCCAAAAGCTTTGACACTGCATCAGCCTCAACATCCTCACCATTCATACGTAGCGCCTTTACCAAGCGATTAGCTTGCGAGACCACGACAGGGTTTGGTTGCTTTATAGCCGCTCTTACCAAGGCCAAGATAGTTGGAAAATACTCCATATATGCGCTCTAATTATGTTTATATGCGTTAGAATCAATATTCTATGCATAATAGCACGTATATATTCATATCGATAGGATTAATGACATAGGCATGAACAGATGCATCATAGGTGCAATTTTGTACAAAATCAGTCATTCTTAAGTATATTGTCTAGACTTTTTGTCAGCAATCTTCAGCTTTCACTCGTGGTGAAAACGGGAATGGTTCTTTCGAGTGCCTGTCCACCCTAGCGCACCTGTCCACCCTAGCGCAGATAATCCCGTAAAACGATAATTTCGCGTTGCCCTGATGCTAATTCAGCTAGTGCTTGCCCCAGATCAGCTAGTGCTTGCCCCAGAGCCTCATCCCGCTGGCTACTTTCCGCCAGACTTTCAGGCCCCGGACTAGCCTCAATGAGTTCATCTACTGTGTCATCTGTGGGTCGGCGACGCCTGGTTACATCAATACAGCCGTTGCGTACAATTCTGAAAAACCAAGGTTTTAACGGGCCGTTGCTGACGTTGTAAGCCTCCGGCCGACACAGCACCTTGGTAAAAAGCATCATGCACTGCATCTGCAGCATCATCGGCGTTACCTAATATTTGCGTGGCCAGTGCGTGTGCACCATTGCCCATTTGTACCAGT
>QIGT01000319.1 GCA_003230835.1 Gammaproteobacteria bacterium | reverse complement strand
AGGGTCGCAATCGCGGTGCCGAATTCGAGGTAGAATTTGGCGCACTTGAGAATCTGAATTTGTACGTAAATCTGGGCTTGCTCGATACCCGAATAGAACAAAGTAACGATGGCAGTCTACTCGATGGCCGTGACCAGGCGCATGCTCCAGGCTATTCCTATGCACTCGGTGGGCGCTTCGACTTTGCACCACGCTGGTTCGTCAGGGCGGACGTGACCGGTAAAGATTCCTTCTATTTTTCCGACAGCCACAATCAACAATCCAAAGCCTATTCTTTGGTCAACTTGCGAGCAGGATATGACGCCGACCGTTGGTCACTGGCCCTATGGGCAAGGAATTTATTCGACGAAGAATACGCCGTTCGCGGGTTCTTTTTTGGCAACGAGCCAGCACGTGATTTTGCACCGACGCTTTACACGCGCCAGGGTGACCCGAGGCAGGTTGGTGTGTCAGTAACGTACCGCTTCGCGAACTAGATCTCGCCGTGGGACCGCTACCCTCGCTTGAAACCCTCGCCGTAGTTGCGGCCGTAGTCTATCTAATATTGGCTATACGCCAGAACATTTGGTGCTGGGCTGCGGCACTACTGAGCACCGCATTGTATCTACACATATTCATTGAAGCTCGCCTATACATGGAATCAGCTCTCCAGTTGTTCTATATCGCTATGGCGATCTACGGCTGGTACCAGTGGAGCAGGGGAGATAACGGACAAGAAAGAAAAATAAGTTCGTGGACGGTCCCGCAGCACAGTCGGGCCATTGCACTGGTGATAGGCCTTACGTTAGTCAGCACTCTGGGACTCGCAAAGTTTACCAACGCCGCTATGCCGCTACTGGACTCGCTTACTACCTGGGGGAGCGTCGTGGCTACTTATATGGTCGCGCGAAAAGTGCTTGAAAACTGGCACTACTGGTTTGTAATTGACAGCCTTTCAATCTACTTGTACTTAAGCCGTGATTTAAAACAAACCGCCTTTTTATTTGCAGTGTATCTGGTCTTAATTGTGATTGGCCTACGCGCGTGGCGCAAGGATCTGCAATCCCAATCCACGCAACTGTGAGCACCAACCATAAACATGTAATTGACGCTGTTAATACATTGGGCATTTGGCCCGAAAATGGTTTCGAAGTACATCGACGGCTCGGCAACGGTCCAACCAATGAGACGTGGTTAGTGACGCACGACAACAAGCGTTACGTTCTGCGTTTGGTCAAATTGGTAGCTGCTACATTGGGGCTCTCTCTAACAGAAGAAATGATTGTAGTCACAGAGGCGGCTAAGGGCAAACTTGCACCACCAATTATCGCATCGTGTGTACACCACGGAATTGTGCTCAGTGAGTATTTGGACGGCCGCACGTGGACAGTCCAGGATTTGCATGACAGGGCGCAGCTGGATCGCCTGGCGAGTGCGTTACGCCGTATTCACAAACTTGAGTGTAAGGCTCCACCCTTGGATATACGTTGTTCCTTACAGCGCTACGCGCAGCGTAGCACCGATGCAAGTGCCGACATGTGGTTAAAGAATGCTCTTGCTCAATTGGATTTAATTACGCCGCGCCCACTAGCCGTGTGCCACAACGACCTAACTGTCGCCAATCTGATTGATGATGGTCAGCTTTATATGATTGACTGGGAGTTCGCAGCACTTGGCGATCCGTTGTTCGATTTGGCGGTAGTCATCGCTCATCATGAACTGGATGCAGCTACGGGAGAGTACTTCCTGTCAACCTACCTTGGCCGCAGTGATGCGAGTGCACACGCAAATCTTGTCCGCTGGTGTGGGGTCTATCAGAATCTGTTGGCCTTGTGGCGATCGAGTCTTTGATTCGGTGACCAAGTCATTCACCAGTACTTTGGTCGCTCAAGGATTGCTCGACGGCATGTTTACTTTGGAAGACGATATTCGACAACACTTGCAAGACGACTACCCGAAACTTGAAATTGAAGGAGAGCCAATCAGGATTAAATACCTGATAACCCATACCAGCGGACTACCTGCCAACAACAAGACATTCGAGGACGTGCCATGGGATAATTCTGATGGCCTCATCGTGTTGAAGGCGACGCGCAACAATTGTTCGAAAGAACCGGCAAACCTGTGTGGCGGGTTCTATGCTGAATGCGAATCTGGATGTACTTTAGTAGTACAATATGAAATGATTGCCAGGCTGCATTGAAAGAAAATATAGTGAAGAAGAGCAATTGCCGTTGCTCATGGGCACAAAGTCAGGTCGGCGTATAAAACCTTTTCAGGGACCATAGAACAAGAATTAGCTACCTAGTGCAACTCAACCTCCTTTACCAATCAAGCTCACCATGCAAACAAATCGTCCATTAATAGTTGATCTCGACGGCACTCTGTTACGTTCTGACATGCTTGTTGAATCTGCATTCGCGTTCCTCAGGCACAGCCCTTTTCGAGCCTACAAATTACTTACCTGGTTGTTGAAAGGTAAAGCCAACCTGAAAGCCAAGCTGGCTGCTGCTGTACCACTTGATGTTTCATTGCTTCCATATGACGAGGGAGTCATTTCTTTTCTCGAGCGGGAAAAAGAAAAAGGGCGCACTCTGGTTCTGGCGACTGCAAGTCATCAAGACTACGCAGATGCTGTCGCAACCCACTTTGGTTTGTTTGATCAGGTACTCGGCACAATAGGAAGCACCAATCTCTCAGCGCGAAACAAACGTGACGTTCTGGTTGGTAAATATGGGGAAAAGGGATTTGACTATATTGGCAATTCACATGATGACCTGACGGTTTGGACATCCGCTCACAAGGCCCACCTTGCCAATCCGGAGTCAGGTGTTCAGTCCGCCGCCGCCAAACTTGGCAACCTGGATCAAGTATTCCGCACGCCTACACCGGTCTGGCGAGCATGGATGAAGCAATTGCGTGTGCACCAATGGGCCAAGAATGCGCTGCTCTTCGTACCGTTGCTGGCGGCACACAGGGTAGGTGAATTCGAACTATTCCTAACCGGCATTGTAGCCTTCCTGCTTTTCAGCCTGTGCGCTTCCAGCGTATATATACTCAATGACCTGCTGGACCTGGAAGACGATCGCCAACACAGTAGCAAGCGTTTGCGTCCTTTAGCCTCTGGTGTAGTGCCGATCAAAGCAGCCGTAGTCGTATTTCCTGCCTTGCTGTTGATTGCTTTCACGGGAGCCGCGTGGTTGATGCCCTGGAAGTTTGTTCTGGCACTTTTCGGTTACTACGTTTTAACCCTGGCCTATTCCTTGTTTCTCAAACGGACCATGACGGTTGATGTTATTACCTTGGCAATGCTCTACACGGCGCGCATCGTCGCCGGGACATTCGCGTACAATTTTAGTCTGACTTTCTGGATGCTCGCTTTTTCTATGTTCCTGTTCCTCAGTCTGGCGCTGGTCAAGCGCTACGCGGAACTGCACGAATCGCGCATGAAGAACAACAAGGAGTTCGCTCCCGGGCGCGGCTACTATCCTGGTGACCTGCAAATGATTTCCTCGCTGGGTGCGGCCTCCGGTTATCTGTCCGTACTGGTCCTTGCACTTTACATTCAGGATCAAAACACTCTGGCGCTCTATCAGCGTCCCCAGGTCATCTGGCTTGCTTGCCCGTTGCTGCTCTACTGGATCACCCGTATCTGGATGATCACCCATCGCGGCCAGATGCATGATGACCCAGTGGTCTTTGCTATGAAGGACCGCAACAGCTTGCTCTTCGCGGTACTTTTTGCCTCGGTATTCTGGTTCGCATCTTGAGCGAGAAATTTCAATCATGGGGCCGCTACCCATCCCATCCCCAAACAGCCAATTCCTGCCACTGGCGTGCTGAACTGAGTCAAACGCTGACCGACATGGCAGCGCATGGAACTCTGCTACCGTTCGGCAACGGCCGCTCCTATGGCGACAGTTGTCTGGCCGCTAGCGGCAAGGTATTGGGCATGCGTTCGCTCGACCGTTTCATTGCCGCCGATTGGAACACCGGGCTAATTCGAGCCGAGGCCGGGATGACACTGGATGAATTGCTCTCATTTGCTATTCCCAGGGGCTGGTTCCTACCAGTGACTCCCGGTACCAAGTTTGTCACTCTGGGTGGTGCACTGGCTAATGATGTGCACGGCAAGAATCACCATGTGCGTGGAACGTTCGGCTGCCACGTACCGTGTTTTGGTCTGGTCAGGAGTGATCGCCCACCCTTGGTCTGCTCTCAACACGATAACGCCGAATTGTATGCGGGAACCATAGGCGGGCTTGGGCTGACCGGTATCATTGACTGGTTGGAGCTACAGCTTGTTCCAATCAAGTCCAGTTTGAT
>QIGT01000480.1 GCA_003230835.1 Gammaproteobacteria bacterium | reverse complement strand
CGGAAGGAAATCGCTGCTACCCGTGTTAACGCTGCCCCAAACCCGGCACTAAACGGCGATTAGCGCAGTTAGCGCTATAGGGCGATTACGGTGCTGGGCTAGGGCGGCTGTGTGGGGTTATCGCGTGTCGTTGCTGGTGGGCTGACGTTGTTGCCGAGGGACCTGGATCAGTTGGAGGTTGTACTTAGCCCGGACGCGCTGGCGAAGTTCGTCGAGCAGGTCGACGACGGTGATGGCTTGTTCGGTGGTCCAGTGATCGGGGATGTCGATGCTCACGGCGTCTTGCCTGGGCGTTTGGAGGCGGGTTTTGGAGCGGCTGTGGGGTCGGCGCTGTGGCGCTGTTGTGTAAGCGGTAACTGAGCGGCGTTCTATCTTCAACCCGACCGATGAGGAAAATTGGGCTTCAGTTTAAGACTCACTGGAGCGATCAATGCAAGCAAGCAGGCGAGCGCATCGAGGTCGAGATGGCTGGGCGGCGCTGATGGAGCGCTGGCGCAGCAGCGGGCTGTCGGTGGAGGCATTTTGCCGGATTGAGGGAGTAAATCGGTCGGGCTACTATCGCTGGCGAATTCGACGTATCGAAAGCAACAAGTGGGTTGCCGGATTCGGTCTCAAGCCCGTTGTCGGACTGTGTACCGAGCAATTGCTTGAAATCACTGAATCGGCCCACATCAAGTTGGTCGACTGGACCGGCAGATTGCTGCATCCGGGCAAGACCGGAAAAAGCGCACACGGAATGCCGTTGGTGCTCAGCACCATGGGCGTCTCCGAACGACGCTGGGAAGGTTCGTTGGACCGAAACCATCTACTGGCGCGCCATTGGCAGCGCCGACTCGCTGTGCAAACGCGCCGAGGAACTCGGCCAGCTGTGGTTGCGCGACATACGCGCCGTTATTGCGCTCGAACCGCCTGGATAGCGGCGAACTCGTTCGCATCGAAACTGATCCGGCGCCGCTGGACGGGCGGCAATGGCAAACAGACACCCATTGCGACATCGCCGACCGATATCGAGCGCGGAAGCGACTCATTCACACATCAAAGACCCGTTAGAGGCTCATTCAATAGCCCAACCGCCCTCTCTTGGCGCGGCTCGCTAGTTTCTGCCTCGACTCGCTAGTTTCCGCCTGTCCCGATGTTGTTTTAGTTGGAGAGCTCGACCATTAACAAATTCAAACGGAAAACCCTTCTTCTGTTATTGGGAGTGTCCGTACACGATAGCCTAATGCTGCATAAATGGCATTACATATTGCGGGCGCCAGCGGCGGCAAGGCAGGTTCACCTGCACCCGTAGGAGGATTATCACTTTGAATAAAATGGACATCAACCGTTGGCGCATCAGGCATGCGCAGGAGCGGATAAGTATCAAAGTTTGACTGTGGTATTCGCCCGTTTTCCATTGTTATCCCGAGACCTAACATTGTACTTAACCCATCGATGACAGAGCCCTGGCACTGATTTTCAGCGCCGCTTAAGTTAACAATAGGGCCGATATCAGCAGCAACAGTGACATTGTGAACCGTGATTTTCTTTGCCGAACTGACGCTGACGTCAGCTATTTCAGCAAAATGACCCGCGTGACTAAAGTGAAAAGCCAGCCCCAGCCCTCTTCCCGCAGGTAGTTGTTTACCCCAACCGGCTTTTTCAGCGGCTAGCTTGATTACATCAGCTGCCCGACCAGTATTCAATCCATACAAGTTTTTAGGCGGCAACCATTGAGGTTCCCCCATAATATCAAGCAAGAACTCAAGATGGTCCCTTCCTGAAGCGACAGCCAGTTCATGGAGGAAGCTTTGAACAGCCCAGGCTGTAGTATTTGATTCTGGAGCACGCAATAGACCACAGAGTGTCTTCAATGGTAACAATGACTGGCCCAGGCGAAAATTATTCAGAAGCTGTGCCGGGAATACTTGGGAAGGTTGGCGTGGCGCACCAGCAATAACCGATTTTTCTCCGTCGTGGCTGAAGGTAATGAGGTGGTCCTGCAAGAAACAAATCTTCCCTTCTAGGTCAATCCCCCCTTTGAATAAATGAAAACCGCCTGTGCGATAGAAATCATGCGCCATATCATCTTCACGAGTCCACTGCAGTTTAACCGGAGCATTGATATGCTTGGAAATTGCAGCCGCTTCACACTCCGGGTCATTAACTAGTCGTCGGCCAAAACCACCTCCAGCTCGTATCTGGTGTATTGTTACCTTATCCTTTTTTATTCCAAGTGTATTGGCTACACTAACAAGGCCTCTGCTGGGCGATTGCGTGGGTGCCCATACCTCAACTGCGCCATTAGAGTACCATGCCGTGCTGTTTTGTGGCTCAAGGGTGGCGTGAGCCGCGAACTGAAAACTGTATAGTGCATCAATGGATTTTGCCGAATCCTCCATTGCTGCATCGACATTGCCTTTTTCATATAGTATTTTTTCCGCAGGCTGGGTTTTCACAAACTGTGCCCGCTTTACCAAACTACTCCAGCTATCCTTTGATGCATTACTTTCATTCCATCTTACCTTTAGCTGCCTTTTCGCCTGGAATGCTGCCCAAGTAGTTGTTGCAACGATAGCAACGCCAGGCTTTAACTCCATCACATTGCCATTTCCCTCCAATATAAAGGCATGCTTCACACCAAGCAGTTTTCGAACTTCATCCAAATTAGCGCTGTCAACAGTACCCCCTACAGCTGGACATTTTTCATAAACAGCATACAACATACCAGGTAAGGTCTGATCAATGCCAAACAGTGGTTGGCCAGTTACCAGCAGATGATTATCAACACCGGTAACCCGCTTACCGAGTAGTTTGTAATCTTGCCTGTCTTTTAATTTTACCTTGCGTTCCGGTGGAACAACCAAGGCGGCCGCTTTGGTCGCAAGATTACCATAAGATACTTTTTGGCTAGTCTTGCCATGAAAGACATGACTGTTTTCAGTCGTACATTCTTTTGCGGGCACTCTCCATTCATTAGCAGCAGCTTCTATCAGCATATGGCGAGCCGTTGCACCTGCTTTTCGCATACTGTCCCAGTTGGAAGCAATAGATCTGGAGCCGCCAGCATTTTGTCGACCAAATAGCGTTTCATTAATGGGAGACTGCTCAACGGTCACATCGTTCCAGTCAGCATCCAGTTCTTCGGCAACAATCATCGGCATGGACGTTTTAATACCCTGGCCAATTTCCGGATTTTTAGAATAGATGAAAATTGAACCATCGGGTGAGATTCGGATATAGGCATTTAATTCTGGACGACCTTCTGAAGAGGCCGCACTAGTATTTCCATTCAGACCGAATGCCAACACAAGACCAGCTCCAACCACGCCTGTAGCTTTGAGAAAAAATCTGCGATCCATTTTTATATTAATGGGTAACGAAATTTCTCCATTGGGATCGAGTTCGCCTAAAATATCTTCAAGAGAGGAAGAGGAAGATACAGGCCTTGGTGACGACTTTTTCATAGCTTACTTTCCCCTCTTGTTATGCTACCTGCTGCGGTGTGTATGGCGGCTTTTATTCTGTTGTACGTACCGCAACGGCAATAGTTTCCCTCCATAGCCGCATCAATATCGGAATCACTGGGATTGGGATTTTCATCAAGTAAAGCAGCTGCAGACATGATTTGCCCGGCCTGACAATAACCACATTGGGCCACATCGGACGCAACCCACGCTTGTTGAAGGGCATGTAATGTTCCGTCTTTATTTGCCAATCCTTCGATTGTAAGAATTTTTTTGCCACCGACTGCGGAGACAGGAAAAGTGCATGACCGTATTGGTGTTCCGTCAAGATGAATGGTGCAAGCACCACACATAGCTATGCCACATCCGTATTTTGTTCCAACCAAACCCAGCGTATCTCGCAAAATCCACAGGAGAGGTGTCGAGTCATCAACCTCCGTTACCACGTGAAGTTTTCCATTAATATTAAGATTATAATCAGTCACTATCGCTCTCCCACATGCGTCCCGTTTAATCAGCATCGTATAATTGAGTGTAATATTTCATGCACGTAATAGTACACTATCCAATTGATATTCTGTAAAGAACACGTGAGTGCCTAGTTGTTAAGTGCCGAAGGGAACCTCTAGAAACCCTCGATTCAGGAATCCGCATTGGGGTCCAGCTAGCCGCGGACGCGATTTTGCGTGACTATGGGCGTCAGAGTCTCGTAACTAGTTGAATTTAGGTGGTCGCGTCGGTTTTTGGACGCAACTTCCCTGTGTCAGAACGGCGCAATTGCGCATGCTCGTCCAGCGCTTGAGGTTGTAAACGGCCCATTTCAAAGTGATCTGAAACTCAGCCCGCTTCAGGCCAATCGTCCGCACCT
>QIGT01000503.1 GCA_003230835.1 Gammaproteobacteria bacterium | reverse complement strand
GTCGATCTACCGCGTCATATGGCAGAGTGTGATGCCAACTACCATCGCCTGCTTCGATTGTTCCCCGATATGCGCAAACAAGCCGAGCTGGCCTTTGCATTGTTCCTCTCCAGCTGTGACGCTAATGTCGTTTTCGAGGTATTGGAAAAAGGCCCCTATACCACCTTGATAAAAATTCAAGTCTCAATGGACGACAAGTGGTTGGCGCTGGCGGCAGCACCATTAATGACGGTTCGCATATACCATGATGCGCAAAGTGCGGAGGTGGTGTCCTATCAAAATCAAAACCGCTTCTATGGTAAATATGACTATCCCAATACCGGCATGCGCCAGCGTGATGAGAAAGTTCAAATCAACCGCTTCTTAGGTGAGTTTTTGACATTGTGTCAGGAACACGGAGCGAGTATCGATCCCCTCGAAATAGGCGGATGGAAATAGGCAACTGCTGAGGCGCTGAAATTTAGGCAGAGGTTGCTCAGATGATCCAGCACATATTGCAGATTTCAGATTGTCATTTGGTCATGTCAGGTACCACGTTGCTGGGTGTCGATACTCAGGCCAGCCTTGAAGCCGTGTTGCAGCAAGCCACCCAAGAAAGGCAACCACAAGCCATCATCGCCAGCGGCGACCTTGCGCATGATCCCGTTCGAGATGTGTATACACGATTTTTAGAAACGCTAAGACGTTATAGCGATGCGCCGTTAATTTGCTTGCCAGGAAATCATGACGTGCTGGGGGTGATGCAAACAGTAGACCTGCCCATGCAGATGTTAAACCTCGGATGCTGGAGTATAGTCTGGCTCGATTCTCATGAAGATCAATTGCCACGTGCGCAAGTGACTGCTGCAGATCGTGCTGCTGTCGCCGGCGCAATTGAGCGGGCGCGAGGTCAGTATCTACTGGTGGCTACTCATCATCCTTTGATGGTGGTTGATTCGCCTTGGCTCGATAAGGATAGGATTCAAAAGCCCGCAGAACTGGTAGACTGGCTTGCCGAATGCAGTGCGGTTTTGAATGACGGCACAGCTAGGCTGCGAGGCGTCGTCTTTGGGCACGCCCACCAGAGTATCGAAGGTTTCTGCGGATCCAAAAAGGTGCCCATTTATGGCGTACCTTCGACTTGCTTTCAGTTCCAACCTGGCAGTGAGGTGTTTTCTATTGACGCGAAATCTCCAGGGTACCGATGGCTACATCTCGCAGATAATGGCGACATAACAACTCACGTTAGGCGAGTGGTGTCGTTCCCCATTAACGTACAACTAAATACTTAGGTTCCCTTAGAGTTTATGACCGAAAAAAAATATTCTGCAGCTTCTCTGCAGGTTTTGTCTGGTTTGGAGCCGGTCAGACGACGACCTGGCATGTATACCGACACCACCCGCCCAAATCATATGGTGCAGGAGGTGGTCGACAATAGTGTCGACGAAGCCATCGCAGGCTATGCTCGTGAGATAGAGGTAACCCTATTTAAAGATGGTTCGGTCGAAGTTATCGACGATGGTCGTGGCATGCCAGTAGACATTCACCCCCAACATAAAATATCAGGGGTCGAGTTGATCCTCACGCGCTTACACGCCGGTGCCAAATTCGACAATGAAAACTATAGCTTTGCCGGGGGCTTGCACGGCGTTGGCGTCTCGGTAGTGAACGCGCTTTCGCTGTGGCTGGAAGTTGAAGTCAAACGTGATGGTAATCTCTATCGACAAAAATATAAAAAAGGTGAGCCGCAAGGAAAATTGAAGTCTGTCGGTGAGGTGGGGAAGCGTAACAGTGGCACCACTATCCGCTTCTTGCCTGAAACCAGTTACTTTGACACCGCCACCATTTCAGTGCCCAAGTTGCGCCATTTGTTACGCGCTAAAGCCGTACTGTGTTCGGGCTTACGGGTAAGTTTGACAGTACAAGGCAAAGAAAACTCCAGCGAGACTTGGTTGTACGAAGATGGTTTAAGGGGTTACTTAGAAACTTCCTTGGCAGACGCCGAAGGGCTACCAGCGCAGATCATTCTGCACAGTGCTCAAGGCAACCAAGAAGCTGTGGACTATGCCTTAAAGTGGGTGACGGATGGTGGTGAGTTGGTTACAGAGTCCTATGTCAATCTAATCCCTACGGTGCAAGGCGGGACTCACGTTAATGGTTTACGTTCAGGTTTAAGTGATGGCTTAAAAGAGTTTTGTGAGTTCCGTGACTTGTTACCCCGCGGCATAAAACTCACGGGTGAAGATTTGTGGGAGCAATGTAGTTATGTGCTGTCAGCCAAAATGGCTGAACCTCAGTTTGCCGGCCAAACCAAGGAAAAGCTCTCTTCTCGTCAAGCCGCGGCGTTCATATCGGGTGTTGCTAAGGATGCGTTTAGCTTGTGGCTGAACGAGCACCCCGACGAAGGCGAAAAACTAGCCGAATTGGCCATTAGCAACGCCACCAAGCGGGTGCAAGCAGCAAAGAAAGTTGCGCGAAAAAAAGTAACTTCAGGGCCCGCACTGCCGGGAAAACTCGCCGACTGCTCAGGCCAAGACGCAGATCGTGCTGAACTATTTTTAGTGGAAGGTGATTCTGCTGGCGGCAGTGCCAAGCAAGCACGAGACCGAGAATTCCAAGCCGTGTTGCCGCTGCGCGGAAAAATTCTCAACACCTGGGAAGTAGACTCTAGCCAGGTATTGGCTTCACAAACGGTGCATGACATTGCGGTTGCCATTGGGGTTGATCCCGGCTCTACGGATATTGCTGGCCTACGATATAATAAGGTGTGCATTCTTGCCGATGCCGATTCCGACGGACTACATATCGCGACACTGTTGTGTGCGTTGTTTGTACGCCACTTCCAAGCCTTGGTTGATGCAGGACATGTGTATGTAGCCATGCCCCCTTTGTACCGAATCGACATTGGCAAAGAAGTTTTCTATGCGCTAGATGAGTCAGAAAAAGAAGGTGTGTTAGATCGTATCGTGGCAGAAAAAAAACGCGGTAACCCAGTCGTACAACGCTTCAAGGGGTTGGGTGAAATGAACCCGATTCAATTGCGTGAAACCACCATGGATCCTGATACCCGTCGTTTAGTGAAGCTCACCATGGACGACCCTAAAAAAACCCTCTCGATAATGGACATGCTGTTGTCTAAAAAGCGATCTCCAGATCGACGTCAATGGTTGGAAAAAAAGGGTGACCAGGCTGACTTTAGTTAGTTTCTGGACAGAAAGTAAGCGCGGGTAGCTGTCTTTTTAATGTTGAATCAATACATAACCGAAAGCGAATATGACCGACAAAACAACCGAGCCTGATATGCAAGAGAGTATTCCTCTCGCCACATACACCGAGCGTGCCTACCTAGACTATTCGATGTATGTCATTAACGACAGAGCGCTTCCACATATTGGTGATGGGTTGAAACCAGTACAACGCCGCATCATTTTTGCCATGGGCGAATTAGGCCTAAACAACCAGGCGAAGTATGTTAAATCTGCGCGTACCGTAGGAGATGTGTTGGGGAAATATCACCCTCATGGTGACAGTGCTTGTTATGAAGCCATGGTACATATGGCGCAGCCGTTTTCGTTTCGATATCCCTTGGTTGATGGGCAAGGAAACTGGGGTGCGCCCGATGACCCTAAATCATTTGCCGCCATGCGCTATACCGAAGCGCGTCTATCGCGGTATTCAAGCTTGCTGTTGGCAGAGGCGCGCTTGGGTACGGTGGATTACGTGCCTAACTTCGACGGCAGCACAGACGAGCCGAAATTGTTGCCCGCACAGGTGCCTTTCGTGCTGCTCAATGGCAGTACTGGTATTGCTGTGGGTATGGCTACGGATATTCCGCCGCACAATATCAACGAGGTGATATCGGCCTGTATACATCTGTTGGACAATCCCAAGGCGGATGTGGCGGATGTGATGACCCACATCAAAGCTCCAGACTATCCCACTGCAGCCCAAATCATTACATCGGCGCAGGAGATCCGGGAGATCTACGAAACGGGACGCGGCAGTATTCGGGCTCGAGCGGTGTACCACAAAGAGGATGGCGAGGTAGTGATTACCGCCCTACCCCACCAAACATCTCCGGATAAGGTACTGGAGCAAATTGCCCAACAAATGCACGCCAAGAAGTTACCCATGTTAGTGGATTTACGTGACGAGTCTGATCATGAAAACCCAATACGCTTAGCCTTAGTGTTGCGCTCTAACCGGGTAGACGTTGAACGGCTAATGAGCCACCTATTTGTCACAACAGATTTACAGCGCAGTTTTCGAGTCAATTTAAATATCATTGGCTTAGATAACCGGCCCAAAGTTAAAAGCCTGGTGGGTATTCTCAAAGAGTGG
>QIGT01000033.1 GCA_003230835.1 Gammaproteobacteria bacterium | reverse complement strand
CTTGTTACATCTTGGACCCGGCTTAGCGAATGGTTTGGCCAATTTGCACAACGCGAGAAGAGCCCACACACCTATTGTTAACGTGGTGGGCGAGCATGCCACCTACCATAGGCACCTTGACGCCCCATTAACATCAGACATTGAAGGGTTCGCAGCCCCTGTTTCAACTTGGATACACACAAGTGAAAGTGCTATGGATGTTGCCAGAGATGGTGCGCGTGCGGTGCAGGCGTCGGTGCAAGGTGCCGGTCAAATCGCGACTCTTATTCTGCCAGCAGATACCGCTTGGAACGAAGCTAAACAAGCGCACACAAGCCTAGCGCCAAGCCCTGCCAAAGCTATTGATGATGAGCGCGTGGAAAGCGCCGCCAAGGTCCTATTATCAGGCGAACCTACTTGTATCCTCTGCAACGGCCAAGCAGTGACCGAGCGAGGTCTTCATCTGATCGGAAAAATCGCAGCCAAAACAGGCGCTGTGGTGATGGGTGATACTTTCATAGGTCGTATAGAGCGCGGTGTTGGCCGATTTGACATTCCGCGCTTACCCTATTTTGCCGAACAAGCAGAACAAGCACTGCAGCCATTCCAAAATATCGTTTTAATCGACACCAAGGCGCCGGTGAGCTTCTTTGCCTACCCCGGTATCGCCAGCGAACTCACCCCTACTCATGCACGAGCCCATGCATTTTCGGAACCCGGGGATGATACCATTGCAGCCCTAGAAGCATTGGTAGACGCCGTGGGCGCCGAATCTACTGACTGCCCTGTGGTCGAGCTAAAGTGCCCGGATCTCGCCACCGGCGCGCTTACGCCGGAGTCTATTGCTCAATGCGTAGCCGCGTTAATGCCACACCAAGCGATCATCGTGAATGAAGCAGCAACAGCAGGTTTCGCTATTCCCACCTTTACCGCACATTGTCCGGCACACAGTTGGTTAGATCTAACCGGGGGCGCTATTGGTATGGGCATTCCTGTTGCGACTGGTGCTGCTGTTGCCTGCCCAGATCGCCCAGTTATTGATTTACAAGCTGATGGCAGCGCCATGTATACCCTGCAAGCCCTTTGGACACAGGCGAGAGAAAATCTAAACGTGACCACAGTCCTGTTCTCCAATCGCAAATACGCGATACTACAAGTTGAGTTTATGCGCGTTGGGGCCACCAATCCTGGCCGCAAAGCCATGGATATGATGGATCTGAGCCGACCAGATTTGAATTGGGTGAGCCTTGCTCAGGGTATGGGGGTCGATGCTGTGCGGGTTGATAACGCTGATGCGTTTAATACGGCTTTTTCCCAGGCATTGGCCAACCCAGGCCCCAACCTCATTGAAGCTGTGATTTAAATACTAAGGATAAGTAAATGAAGCTAGCAGTTTTTGGCACCGGTTATGTAGGACTTGTTACCGGCGCATGTTTTGCCGAAATGGGTAATGACGTTTTATGTGTTGATGTGGATGTGGATAAAGTTGCGCGCTTAAAGAACGGAGAAGTGCCTATATTCGAACCCGGCCTTGAAACTCTGGTTAAGAATAATACCTCGCGTGGATTGTTAACATTCACCTCAGATGTTGAGCAAGGTGTTGAATTTGGCGAGGTCATATTCATTGCCGTGGGTACACCTTCAGATGAAGACGGATCTGCAGACTTACAATATGTGCTTTCAGTAGCCAATACTATCGGCGAGCATATGCTCGAAGAGAAAGTTGTTGTCGACAAATCGACTGTACCAGTGGGTACCGCAGACAAAGTACAGCAAGCTATTGCGGCAGCACTCAAAAAACGCAATGTAAATACCCTTTTCCATGTAGTTTCGAATCCAGAGTTTTTAAAAGAAGGCGCAGCGGTTGCCGACTTCATGAAACCTGATCGCATTGTAATTGGGTCTAGCTCCCCTCGCGCGGTTGAAGTCATGGATCAACTTTACGCCCCCTTCAATCGCAACCATGACAAGGTTGTGCACATGGATCGACGCTCGGCTGAGTTGACAAAATATGTAGCTAACGTCATGTTGGCGGCGAAAATCAGTTTAATGAACGAAATGGCCAATCTTGCCGACCGACTGGGTGCAGATATTGAGGCGGTACGTCGGGGCATTGGTATGGACCCGCGTATTGGATATCACTTCATTTATCCTGGTGCGGGTTATGGTGGTTCGTGTTTTCCAAAAGATGTTAAAGCCCTCATCCATACGGCCGACGAGGCGCAATATGAAGCGCACATTATGAAGGGTGTAGAAAAAGTTAACGTGCTGCAAAAGCGTGTGTTATTTGACAAGTTATCAAAACATTTTAATGACGATATTAAAGGCCGTACATTTGCCTTGTGGGGACTTGCCTTTAAGCCTAATACTGATGATATGCGCGAGGCGCCAAGCCAAACTCTAATTGATTTACTTATCCGCCACGGTGCCAAGGTGCGAGCCTACGACCCACAAGCCAATGCAGAAGCTCGACGTATTTATGGCGACCATTTAGGGTTAGACGGAGCCGTAGAAATTTGTGATGACCGCACTTCGACATTAGAACAAGCGGATGGTCTGATTGTGGTCACGGAATGGAATGAGTTTCGAAGCCCAGATTTTGGACAAATTAAGTCGGCTCTCAAAGAGGCCGTTATATTTGATGGCCGCAATCTTTATGATCCTGACTATTTACAACAATTGGGTTTTGTACACTATGGTATTGGCCGGGGAACATCACCTTAGTTGTTTTCAACTAGCAAACTAGTTAACTGCGCTAAAGCTGACAGCTAAAACCCCAGATTGACGTTATAACGTTGTAACGTTAGAATGCCTTCTCCTATTCAGGAGTTTCTTCATGAGTAATTTATCCAAAAGGTCTACAGTTTACTTCGACCCCGCGATCCATCAAGCATTGAGGATTAAAGCCGCCGCTACTCACCTTTCAGTTTCAGATCTTGTAAATGAAGCAGTACGAGTACAAATGACAGAAGATCAGGAAGACCTCCAGGCTTTTTCCGACAGAGTGAATGAGCCTGAAGTTAGCTATGAAACCTTGCTTAATGATTTAAAGAAGCATGGCAAAATATAGAATAACTTTCAAAAAGTCAGTTGCTAAAGATTTACGGAGTATTCCTAAAAAAGATATCAAACGAATTCTTGCTCAAGTTAATCTTTTGGCAAACGACCCAAGGTCTGAAGGGTGCATTAAGCTTTCAGGCCAAGAACAATATAAAGTCCGCGTTGGGCTTTATCGCATAATATATGAAATACAGGACACCATGCTTATAGTTCAAGTAGTAAAAATTGGACATAGATCTAGTGTATATGAAGCCAGCTAGTGAATTAAGTCGCGCCTCTCGCCTAAGTTAATGTCGTTTTTGTTGCGCTGGTTTGTTGTGCTCACATTACTATTCTCCGTTGCCGGCAACACAACACTATGCGTGATATCTTCAGGTGTCAGCTCAACTACCAAATGTCTTGGTTCGCCAAGTGCTCCAGGGGATGCATATGTCAGATGTTGCAAGTGACTTCTATAGCGGCCTCGTCGCGCAATTGTATGAGCCGTTGGCGGGAAGTCTCGTAGATCCTGAAGTGTTCTTACGATTCGTCAGAAAAGCGGGTACACCTTCGCTGGAGTTAGCTTGTGGTGCTGGGCACCCTATGCTCGATATGCTTGCACAAGGTTGTGACCTGTGGGGTATTGACTCATCTAAGGACATGCTCGATCAATGTCGCGAAAAAGCCAAGGACCGTGGATTGCGGGTCAATGTAGAACTTCAGCTAATGCAGGCACTCGGACTAGAACAATAGTTTCAATCGTGTTTTATCGCAGGGGCTTCGTTCTGTCTTATGGATAGGTTGGATGACGCGCAAGAAACGCTGCGTCGTGTGCATAAACATCTTGCTCCAACTGGCACCTTCTTGTTATCCGTCTTTCGCCCACTACTGGAAACTCAGCCAGGTGTGGAAACATCTAAGACTCGTGAGGACGGTTCGGTTATTTCGGTACAATCTTTGGCGCAAGAGACATTCGACGAGCAGCAATTGACTGTAACTAGATTGCTCTATTGTATTCGGCGTGATGGACAAATTGAGGCTCAAGTTGAGCGCGACTGGAAAACGCGTTGGTATGAATGTCACCAATTGTGCTGCATGCTTGAGAAAGCGGGTTTTGTGGTTGAGTCGACATACGACTTCGAAGGGAAGAAGTCTGCGCCCCAGAGTTGTAACTTTTCGGCTGTTGCGAGGAAGCCAGCTACCTAGCTTTAGTTCTGTGGCCGAAAGCCGACGATTTTTGGAGGAATTTTTATGCCAATGGTAAAAAAGAGCATCACCGTGACCGACCAGCAGGAAAACTGGATA
>QIGT01000429.1 GCA_003230835.1 Gammaproteobacteria bacterium | reverse complement strand
ACCCATGTGCATTGTTATGTCAGTAGTTGTCGAAGCCATGTTACTGGCTTTGGCCGGAGCGTTATTGGGCGGGGGTATAGTTTACCTTGCGTTTGACGGGCTGACGGCGGCCACCTTAAATGGCTCTGGTTCGCAAACCGTTTTCGCCTTTAAATTGTCATCCGAGATGTTTGTTATAGGATGTGTGTGGGCATTGCTGTTGGGGCTTGTTGGGGGTAGCTTGCCGGCGCTTCGAGCGGCTCGTTTACCCATCACGCAAGCGCTAAGAGGTGGGTAAACGTTAGTTCGCTGGCAGTTACTTCACCCTTTCGAGTCGGTGTTGCCGTTTTCATCCGAGTCTTCAATGTTTTCGTCAGGCGCCTCATCTTTATCAGATTTTACCCAGGGCGATTCTGTGCTGGGCTCTTGATCAGGCCAGTCTGAAAAGGGGAAGGGTAATGTCTCGTCGTTGAAGGTTAAAAATTGCAACACTTGATAGACGTAGGTGCTGAGATTAGTGCCAAGCCTGAGCAATGCGTCGTTTACAGATCCGGTAATCAGGGCCGCAATAAACTGGAAGATAACAATCAGCATAATAATTGTTTTCGCCAGGGTGTAAGTGATTGAAAAGAACACCGCGTACAGGGCGCGTACCCAGATGCTGCGGTCGGTTATTCGGTCTTTAGTGGCTTGGTCCATTGGTTACCTCGTGATGAATGGCGTTAACGCGTCATTATTATAATTAACATAGCAAGGTCAGTGCCAATCCAAAACATCTTTATATATCAATAAGTTAGAGTTTTAGAAAAGAGATGAGTTGGCGAATTACACCACATTTAGGCGTCTATTTTAGGCGTTTATGGGATGTAGTGATCGGCCAGTAAGAAGATGAATAACACCATCAAGTACACAATTGAGTAACGAAATGTAGCCATCGGTGCGCGCTTGTTCTGGTCGTTAAGGAGTACCACAGCCCAGTATAAAAAACCTATGCCAAGACCCAGTGCCCCTGCCAAGTACAGCACACCGGACATACCAATAAAATAGGGTACGACACTTATTGCTACTAACAATATTGTATAGACGAGTATGTGTATGCGAGTGACTCGCTCGCCATGCGTCACCGGTAACATGGGGACGCCTACCGCTGAGTATTCATCTTTTCGCTCTAGTGCCAATGCCCAGAAATGTGGAGGTGTCCAAACAAAAATTATTAGCAACAGTAACAATCCCTCCAGATCAATGCTATTTGTGACTGCGGTCCAGCCAAACAAAGGCGGTGCGGCGCCGAACAAACCGCCTATGACAATATTTTGAGGGGTCGCCCGCTTTAGATACAGCGTATATATCAGCCCATAACCTACCCAGGAAGCGAGGTTAAGCCAAGCCGTCAGGGGGTTGACAGCAAAGTACAGTATCGCCATGCCAGTGATGCCGGTTATGGCTGAAAAAATCATGCCTTGTTGTGGGGTGACTCGCCCAGCCGCCACAGGCCGAGATTGTGTGCGAGCCATGCGTGCATCAATTTGCGCATCTGCGATGTGATTGACCACGGCTGCTGAACTTGCAACCAGGGCAATGCCCAGGGTAGTGGTAAAGAGTAGGTCAATGGGGATAAGATTGGGGCTGGCAAGACACATTCCGACTATTGCACAAAGAAGCATGAGCAACACCACACGTGGTTTACACATGTCTAGATAGTCACTCCATGTTGGTTTTGTCTCTATCCACTCAACCAAAACATCCCCCTCACACCATCCCCCTCACACCATGGCAGGTAGATCTAAATTGTATTGTAAAAGGAGTCTAACAGGGAGTTATTCGTTGAAAAATTAGTGCGCTAGAGGGGCTTTGATTATGCGCAGCGGAGAAAAATACAACACTTGCGATTAGCTAGATAAGGGTGTAAAAAATACCAGTACCTTGGTTCATCTGTAGTGATTGAACTAGTGTAGTGATTAAACTAGAAAGATTGCCAAAAGATGAGTTGTGGCATAGCGGAGGGAAGTTTCTATGGCAGCGGTAGTCAATAAAGAAGCGCAAGAGGCACAAACCTCAACGCGACTAGTGAGAGTACTTCAAAGCATTGGGGCAGTTGTTGTGACCATTGTTGTCCTTTGGTTTTTATTTGGCATTCCAGCCTATTTACTTTTCGATACCTTTTTTGAATAGCGAGTTAACCACCTGCGGCTTACGGCCGTTTTGGAGAAATACATGACTGTATTACGACACTATTTCATTAGTGATAGTTTAGATGATCTAGAGCGGGTCGAGGAAGAGTTGGAGAGCCAAGGCGTTGAGGTGCCGCAGATTCATGTGCTTAGTTTGGATGACACGGCGGTTGAGAATCATGTGCACTTGCACGATGTCACTTCGTTCATGAAGAGTGATGTTATACGATCTGGTGAGATAGGGGCGATAACTGGTGCAATTGGTGCCGTATTTGTACTGTTATTATTCTACTTCGCCGGTTGGACTGAAACTATAGCCGGATGGATTCCAGCGATTTTTCTATCCATTATCGTGCTTGGTTTTTGTACTTGGGAAGGAGGCTTCCTCGGCATACAACGCAAGAACAAACACTTCGAGCGCTTTGAAACGGTTTTAAACGAGGGTAAACATGTGTTTTTTGTTGATCTGACACCAGATCAAGAAGGCATATTGGAAGAAGTTGTGAAGCGACATCCAGATCTTGAACTTGCAGGTACTGAACGAGGTACACCACAATGGGTTATGTTGGGGCAGAAGAAAATACCTCACCTATTACGCGAAACGTTACCCTAAACAAAGCCGGGATGTTGCTCTAAGAGAATCGGCAAGAGGTCTCAAAACTGAGACCTCAAAACTAATGGTGTTCGGCGATGGTGAAAAAGTTTTGCCAGCTAGAGAAAAATGTTTCCCGCACAGCAAAGATGTAATCTCCTTCTAGGGCCATTAACGCGATCAGCACAAGAATGACTAACGGGGGCACTAGGACGGCGTACACGATAGCCAACCTTTCCCACATCATGTGCATAAAAACCGCCACGATAAGCCCGGCCTTCAGAAACATAAAGAGAAGTATCAACGACCATCGTAAGATGCCCTGAAATGCCAGGTAGTCCACCGTATAGGACAATGCGCTGAGGACGAATAGCAAACCCCATATCCACAAGTACATGCTGATCGGATGTTGTTGACCCTCTTGAGCCATGTTTATCCCCTTTTTAGTTTTGCTGCCAGAGTTTCGTCACCACGAAGAGTTGCGTCACCACAAATAGAAGAACGCGAATATGAAGACCCACACTAAATCAACGAAGTGCCAATAGAGCCCCATGGTTTCCACCATTTCGTAGCGCCCTTTGCGTCCGGTCATAAACCCCGGGCGTCCTCCCTCTTCTAAATCTCCACGGCGAACCTTGAATGCAATGATGACAAGGAAGATCACCCCGAAAGTGACGTGAGTACCGTGGAAGCCGGTGATCATGAAAAATACTGCGCCGAATTGTGGTGCGCCCACGGGATTACTCCAAGGTCGTACACCTTCGTCGACGATAAGCTTGGTCCACTCAAATACCTGCATGCCTACAAAACTGGCACCCAGTAACGCGGTAACTATGAGTAGCCAAAATGTCGCTTTACGATTTTTCTCGTAGCCGAACTTTACGGCCATGGCCATCGTGCCGCTGCTGGTAATGAGAATGAACGTCATGATCGCAATGAGCAGAAGCGGTACGTCAACACCGGCTACCTGCAACGCAAATACCTCGCTAGCATTTGGCCAATCAACCGTCGTGGTCATCCGCACTGCCATGTAGGAAACTAAGAAACACGAAAAGATGAACGTGTCGCTAAGCAGGAAGATCCACATCATGGCCTTGCCCCAAGACACATCTTTAAACGCTGTTTGGTCAGACCCCCAGTCGGATGTCAGGCCTTTTAGTCCTTCGGGTAATGCGTTTTCAGCCACGGTTGAGCCCCTTTTTTTCGATTCGGTAACTTAGGTGTTTAACATTAGTGCAAACAAGATCAGCCATATCGCTAACAGGTAATGCCAGTACACTGCACAC
Source organism: Gammaproteobacteria bacterium (assembly GCA_003230835.1). Classification (GTDB taxonomy): domain Bacteria; phylum Pseudomonadota; class Gammaproteobacteria; order Pseudomonadales; family Azotimanducaceae; genus UBA4421. The sequence continues at coordinate 317 of QIGT01000429.1, read as the reverse complement.
AGCTCTACGCCTAGGAGTATTTCAGGCATCTCTGAAGAGTGTTGCCATAGCCGAGAGATAGTTTTACCTAGGGCAAACAAGCCGCCAAGAATATGCAGTGCATGAGTTGCGGTAATCACATAGAAGAAACCGTTAGCTGGATTGGACTGAATGAAGTGTCCTGCTGCAGAAAGTTGATTCCAGGCCGCGAGTTGACCGATGATGAAAGCGACCGTGCAAATGCCACCGCCAATAATGCCGCGCTTAATAGCCGCTCGGTCTTGCCGTTTTGCTGCGTTCCATGCCCATTGTAAGAAGACACTACCCAGCACCAATAT
>QIGT01000098.1 GCA_003230835.1 Gammaproteobacteria bacterium | reverse complement strand
AGGGTTTCGCCGCTGATGCGGATGGGGGCTACTACCGATATTTCTGCCTCTTCGAGCTCTTGGGTAAAATGATGTTCTTCGCGAATGGCTTCTTGCGACCAGCGATGAGGCCGGTAGAACTTACCCACAATAAACGAGCCGTCTTCCAGTTCGAATTGATAGACGCGGTTTTCGTAACTGTTAAGGGCTAACACACCTCCGGTGGGATGCATGCCGATGGATTCCACCGCGTTGAGGATTAGATCTGGATTAAGCCCTGCGTAGGGCGTATCTAACGTTGAAGGTGGCGAATCGGAAGGCTCGTGTGACATGCGTGCACTGTATCACTTTCCGCCTAGCAGTTTCCGTCTTGCAGGTTCCGACTAGCCAGTTCGGTGCAGCAGTTTCGGTGCAAGAGGTTCAGTCCAACAGGGCTCTGGTTGTACACCAAACATCGACAGTTTCTACACCGTTTGCAGCCAGTACGTTGGCCATGGCTTTAATCGTACTTCCGGTGGTGAGGACGTCATCTATAATGGCGACGTGAGTGTGTCCCAACGGTTTAAACAAACGGAATTGGTTGGCCTTTAGCTGCTGACGCTGAGTGCGTTTCAGGGTGCGCTGGGAGGGTCCGTTTTTGCGGCGCAAGGGTTGCATAAGTGGAATTTCAAGCGTGTTTGCTAAGTGTTGAGCGATGACTGTGGCTTGATTGTAACCACGTTTAACTTGGTTCCACCAAGACAAGGGAACAGGAATTAGACATTGGGGTAGCGCTTCATGGTGGTAAGCCGCCTCGATTTTCTCACGTAGAATTGCTGATAGGACCCTGCCTTCGCGTAAGCCGTGGTTAAATTTCAAGCGGTGGACCAAATAGCGTCCACTGTGTTCGTGCATGAGGGGGACCACAATTTTCCCAGAACATATTGGCTCAGCCAAGCATTGGCGGCAATGTCCGTTCAACAGCGGCAACGCGCAGACATCACATGGATCGCAGATGCGTGGCAGTGTATGCCGACATGGCGGGCATAAAAGATGATTCGGGCGAGGCACCAGCAAGCTGTCACATAGGACGCACAGATCAGGCAGCAGAGTATCCCCGGTGCGTTGTATGAGGGTTTGAATTGTCCGTACAATTTGTTTGATGGGCATACATCGTTATACAAGACGCACAAATCGCCAGAAGTGAGACATCGTCCACAATTTTCGTCAGTGATATGCGCTTTGTCCTGCAAGTGCCAAAGGATTGGTTTAAGTTGAGTGCGTAACATAAAAAAGGTTGATGTTATGGCTGTTAATCCGATGCTCTCGTCTGGCGCAAATGGCATTCATCAGGGTATCAAGGCGCTTGAAAGCGTGGCCCAGGAAATTGCGGAACTCAATGTATCCGATGACACTGCTGCGGCAGAATCGGTCAGCGACAGTGGTCGTGTAGGTGAAATGGGTGAGGCCATCATTGATCTTAAAACCTATCAACGCCAGGTTCAGATGTCTGCTCAGGTGGTGCAAACCGCCGATGAGGTAATAGGGTTTTTGTTGGACGTTCGCGCTTAATTTGCACTTCGTTGCCCGAATTCCCCGTCTAGACTAAATACTGACTTCTCGAATAGGTCGGTCTGATGGACGTGGCGGCTTCTGTAAATCTCCAATTGACTCAGCAATTGCAAGCTCAGCAGCGGCAAGTGCAGAAGCTCGCATCCCGAGATCGAGAGGTGCGTGCCCACGAACAAGCCCATGCGTCAGTGGGCGGTGCGCAAACTGGAAGTCCTAGCTTTCAGTATACCCAAGGTCCTAATGGCGTTCGATATGCAAGCTCTGGACGCGTTAGTGTCGATGTCAGTGCGGTGGCAGGGGACCCACAGGCAACCCTGCTGAAGATGCAAACAGTCGCCCGTGCGGCTACCGCGCCTGCCCAACCTTCCAGTCAAGATCGTGCCGTAGCGGCCCAAGCTAATGCTCAAGCAGCCCAAGCGCGGGCAGAGTTGGTCAGCCAACGGCAGGATGAGTTGGCGCAAGTGACGAGCAGTGAGACCAAAAGGGCAATGGGCTCGGCCGCGGGCAGCGTCATCGATGTCATTGTTTGAGATGAGGTATTTGTATGTAGTGTTACTCCATACTATATATGTATGATGGCCTGACATTCCCAGGAGCAAACTGGCCATGAGTGAAGTAGCACAGGGTGGTGGCGTAGCCTCTCAGTCCGAATCTGATCCTGCGACCTATCCCTTGGATCAAATTGATGTGTCTGACCCGATTCTATTTGAGCAGGACACTTTGTGGGGGTATTTTGAGCGGCTTCGCAATGAAGACCCTGTGCACTACGTCAATAGCCGAGATTTTGGACCTTTCTGGTCAGTGACCCGATTCGAAGACATTCAGTACGTCGACAAACACCACGAGATATTCTCGTCCTATCCGACCATAGTACTGGGTGATCAACCTGAAGATTTTACCTTTGTAAGCTTCATCCAAGCTGATCCTCCGGTGCATGATGAACAACGCAAAGCGGTGCAGAATGTGGTTGCGCCGCGCAACCTGGCCGAATTGGAGCCGATTATTCGCCAGAAGGTGGAGGCTATTCTCGACAAGCTGCCACTAGGTGAAACTTTTAACTGGGTGGATGAGGTCTCGATTGATCTGACCACACAAATGCTTGCGTTGTTATTCGATTTCCCCTTTGAAGATCGAACCCTTCTTACCCACTGGTCGGATGTGGCGATTGCAACGCCAGAGCTGACGGGTTCTGAATCGGTGACTGAAGATGAGCGTCGAGCGCAGATGGGGGAGTGCCTCGAGTATTTCACCCGGTTATGGCACGAAAGGAAGGATCAGCCGCTTAAATTTGACCTGGTCTCTATGTTGGCTCACGGCGAGAGCACCAAAGACATGATCAACAAGCCCATGGAGTATTTGGGTACTTTGCTGTTGCTCATCATCGGTGGTAACGACACCACCAGAAATTCGATCTCCGGTGGTATTGTGGCGTTGAATGAAAACCCTGGTGAGTATCAGAAACTGAGGGACAACCCAGCGCTGATTCCGAGTATGGTTTCGGAAATCATACGCTGGCAAACACCGCTATCGCATATGCGTCGTACAGCAAATTTTGATACTGAGCTAGGCGGCAAACAAATTAAAGCAGGTGACAAAGTGGTTATGTGGTATGTCTCTGGCAACCGCGATTCCAGTGTCATCGAGCGAGCAGACGAATTTATCATTGATCGCACCAACCCAAGACACCACGTGTCTTTTGGCTTTGGCATCCACCGCTGCATGGGTAACCGACTTGCTGAAATGCAATTGCGGGTTTTGTGGGAAGAGATACTAAAACGCTTTAGTCAAGTCGAGATGATTGGCGAGCCGGTACGAGTACGTTCAAATTTTGTGCGAGGATACTCCGACTTGCAGGTCCGCGTTCACCCTTTGGCGTTGTAGACAAGAAACTTTTAGTGGCAAATTACCGGCATAACCCTGTCAGTAAATGCCGCAACTATAGCGGCGCAGGGGATCAACCTTTCCAACGAATTTCCCATCGACTGCACACTCAAGCATTGATGCGTTTTTTATTTTGAACCGTGGCTCTCCTTTAACCTCAGACACAGGTATCATCCACTGTTGTCGTAAATGTACGCAGGGGAGTCACATTGCAGTACCAAGCGCCGGAGAGAGACGCCCAATTTCTACTGTTTGAAGTATTTCGTGTTCAAGACCTATGGCCAGAAATTGAAGCCTTCGCTGATCTTAGCGAAGACCTGGTGCGGGCAGTGGTTGCGGAGGGCGGCCGTATTGCAACAGAAGTTGTTACACCCAGCAACCAGCCTGGTGATGAGCAGGCCTGTACCTGGGATGATGGTGAGGTCGCCACTCCGGATGCCTATAAATTGCCTTTTGCAGAAATTACCGGCGGAGGTTGGTTAGGTCTAGCGGGGAATGTCAATTTTGGTGGTCAGGGCATGCCAAAAATGTTGGCGTGCATTGTCGAAGAAATGTTATGGGCAGCTAATACCAGCTTATATTTATATGGAACGCTGACAATAGGTTCCTCGCTGTGTATCGAAACTCATGGCACCAAGCGGCAGCAAGAAACCTATTTGCCGAAGATGTATGCAGGGCAATGGACGGGTGCCATGGCTTTAACTGAAAGCCATGCAGGCACTGATCTAGGCATAATGCGCACCAAGGCCGAACCCCAAGCTGACGGCAGTTATCGCATTTCCGGTACTAAAGTATTCATTACCGGCGGAGAACATGACCTGGCCGAAAATATTATTCACTTCACTTGGTGCTGGCTAAACTACCCGGCGCGCCAAGTGGTACCAAGGGCATATCGCTGTTCATCGTTCCAAAATTCTTACCTAACGAAGACGGCAGTTTGGGTGCGCGCAACAGTTGGTCCAGCGGTTCCATAGAACATAAAATGGGCATTCGCGGTAGCGCAACCAGTGTCATCAACTACGACCAATCAACAGGGTTTTTGCTCGGTGAGGAAAATCGTGGGCTCGCCGCCATGTTCACCATGATGAACTATGCGCGCTTGTCGGTGGGTTTGCAGGGTTTGGGCAGCGGAGAGTTGGCTTATCAACAAGCCGCCAGGTACGCCAAAGATCGTTTGCAGGGTAGGTCGCCAACCGGTGCGCAAAATCCAGACGCCGCCGCCGATTCTCTTCTAGTGCATCCAGATGTGCGGCGCATGTTACTCACCCAGCGAGCCTATAACGAAGGCGGGCGTGCGTTTGGTTTATTTGTAGGTATGCAACTTGATCTTGCAAAATATAACGGCGACCAATCGGCACAAGACCTGGCGGAATTGCTAACGCCTGTGGCCAAAGCCTATTTGAGCGACAAAGGCTTTGAAGGTGCGGTGATGGCGCAGCAAGTATTTGGTGGCCATGGCTACATTCGGGAATGGGGTATTGAGCAAATTGTTAGAGACACACGCATCTCACAAATTTACGAAGGCACCAATGGTGTACAAGCTTTAGACCTGGTTGGGCGTAAGGTGCTGCGCGATGGTGGTGCTACGGTGCGCAAGCTAGTCGATCAAATGGCCCAGACCCGAGTTGCGCAGGTTCATCAGATAGAGTTTAACGAGGCACTAGATAGATTGATTCGGGTAACGGCTTCCGTGGTTGGCCGTGCTAAAGACGAGCCCAATTTGCCCGGTGCCGTTTCTACTGACTATCTCGAACTCATGGGCTTAACCCTATACGCTTGGTTATGGGCACGCATGGCAGAACTAGCACCACAAGATGAATTTGGGGAAGCTAAAAGAACCACGGCAATGTTCTTTTATCAACGTTTGCTACCGAAAACCCACGGTTTAGAGCGAAGTATCGCTGCGAGTGCACAAGCGCTTATGGATTTTCCAGACGATTTGTTCTAGCCGTTGTTTGCAAGCGCCGCCAGGCGATGTAGTGCTTCAGTAGCGAGCTGTTCAGTCAGTTCACCGGCTCCCAAGGTGCGACAGAGGCTGCCTGCTTGGCCTGACCAAAGAGAACCGAAGTCGGCACTGCCCATCGCTTGTGCTTTTTTGCGGAGCGGCACTAAGGCGTCGCCTGCGGTTGGAAAGCTGGGTGCCTTGTTTGACATTGGACCAATCTCTCGCATCATTCGATTCATGATACCGCGTGCGGGTTTGCCCGAAAAAACATTGGTCAAGGCGGTTTGATTGTCTTTGCCTTGTAGTAATGCTGTGCGGTGTAACTGCGAAATGGTCGCTTCAGGTGTCAGCAGGTATGCGGTGCCTAGTTGTACTCCAGCCGCACCGAGCGCGAAAGCGGCGGCTATGCCTCTGCCATCGGCAATGCCTCCAGCGGCAATAACCGGTACATTCACCGCATCCACCACTTGCGGCAATAGGGCCATAATTCCCGGTTGGGTATTGATGTCTTGGCTGAGAAACATACCTCTATGTCCGCCTGCTTCGTAACCCTGGGCGATGATCGCGTCACAGCCATGACTTTGTAACCACAAGGCTTCTTCGACAGTGGTTGCAGAGCTAATAATTTTGCAGCCTGCTGATCTGACACGTTCAACTAGCTCAGGTTTGGGTAAACCAAAATGGAAACTCACCACACGAGGTCGGAATGTTTCTACGATAGTGCAGCTGGTTGAGTCGAAGGGTAGGCGACTAGAAGTTGTTAGTGGTGGTGGCGGAGTGACCCCTAACTCGTCAAAAAGTGGTTGTAGTTCTGCGTGCCATATCTTGTGCGCTGCTGGATCCAGATCAGGTTCTTGATGACAGAAAAAGTTAACATTGAATGGTTTCGAAGTGGCTTGGGTGATGTTGCGCAGTTCGCGCTTAAGGCTTGCTTGGTCGAGCATGGCGCCAGGCAGAGAGCCTAGGCCACCGGCCTGACTCACCGCAATGGTCATGGCAGAATCGTTGGCGCCGGCCATGGGCGCTTGAATGATGGGTAACTGCGTGCCAAACAACTCCAGCAATGTTGTTTGTGGCCACATGTCTCTCATACCTCGGGAGAGGCCTTAGGAGTAGAGACCTTGGGAGTACAAGAGTGCGCCGCTAGACTACTGTCACAAAGGGTGATGGAGCGTAGTATTTGAGACCACGCCGCCACTTCTGTTTGATCGATCGGAAATTCGGCTGGTTGATCTGAAAGCTGAGGGGGTGTTTTCTCCAGCCGCCAGATTCTAGATATCGTGTACAACGCTTTGTTACCACGAATGACCTTTATCATAGTCAAAATGGGTTTGTGTGTGCGCTGATTTTCGCCACACTGCAGTATTCGGACCACTGATGGGTAACCGTTTTCGAACCCGGCGAAGATATTGAAGTCTTCGAAATCGTTGCACAACTTGCTCTGCTGTTCAGCTAAGCCTTGCACGAAGGTCAACGGGTCAGGTAATCCGGAGCCGGATAGCGCTTCATAAGACAATTTTTGCTGCCAAGGAACCGGGCTGTTGGGGGGTAGGAATTCTTCAATGTGCAAATTGCCCATGCGTTTGTTTGTGGCTTGTTCCCAAGCCTCGGGGACCTGCGCATGTAGGGTTTCTGTGTTGGCTTGAGCTGGGGGGATTGTTGTGCTGGCCGTAGCGCAGGCGCCCAGAGCACAGACGATCAAAAATGTGAGTAAACGCATATTTATAACCCGTTGTTGATTTTTGTTAGTTTCTATCCAGAAATTGCCTTCCTGACAATTTCCTCCCAACGGTTTCTTGCAGAAACCTTCCAAAACCCTACGGATTTTGCCTCAGGCATCCTGCCTTCGATAGTTCTTGTCCAGAATACTACGTATTCTGGACAAGAACTTGTTAGGCTCTGGGAAACACCCAGGGATGTGAAGCAGACAAACCGCCGTCCACGGGAACCGCTTGGCCATTTACATATGAGGCCCTATCGCTCAATAAAAAACACGCCATTTGACCGATCTCTTGCGGCTGGCCGTAACGTTTGGTCGGGTTGATTTGCCCTATGCGATCATCGCTACCCTTGCCGCGGGCTCGATCAAATATGGGTTTAGTCATGCCGGTTTCAATCAGACCAGGGCAGATGGCGTTGATGCGCACGCCCGTACCGTATAGTTGATAGGCTACGGTTTGGACGATGCTTACCACGCCAGCTTTACTGGCACTGTAGTCAACGCCACCGGCGTTGGCGCGAAGTGCGGCGACAGAAGCGGTACACAAGATGGCCCCAAAACCTTGTTGGGTAAAATGAGGCACGGTGTGTTTGACCGCCAAAAACACACCGACAGTGTTGACCGTTAATGTGCGCTGCCAATCTTCTACGGTGAGTTCCAACATCGGTTTACCGCCACCACCGATGCCTGCGTTCGCGTAAATACCATCGATGCGACCAAATTCGGCGATGCAGGCCTCGACATATCCCTGACATCGGCTTGAAGTGAGATAGCTCGCCCCCCGGATTCATTGATTTGTGCTGCGGTGTCATGCACGGCGTCAGACAAGTCGACACATAAAATTTGGGCGCCAAAATCGGCAGCAAGCTTGCTGCTGGCACGACCTATACCGCTGGCTGCCCCGGTGATAATGATGTTCTTGTTTTTGAGCATAGAATCCACTGGATCAATAAACCTCGCTAACAACTTTTTCGACGAATGCTTTCGCACCACCTTGTGTAAATCCTGTGCAGTATGTGTGCTTAGGGCCGGAAAAATTGGGATCGCATTCAAATTTCTTATTATGCGCGTCTATACGCGCGCCTCTCTGTTCGTGCACAAACCAGCCTGCATTGAGGAGCCAAGCTATTGTGGCAGAGTCCCAAGGATGAAAACCCTCATCTACCGGGAAAGTTTTGGTCCAGTGATCGCACCAGGCAGCGGAGTTGTCGTAAAAATATTGCGCAGTAGGATTGCCCTTGGCCTTGATCGTTTGTAAGTCTGACTTGGTAATACAAACCTGGCTGGTGAGTTCAAAGCCCATCAGCACGCAGGGTATATTCGCTGACATTACTTTTTGAGCCGCTTCGATATCGCTTTCGAAATTAAAATCTTGAACAGGTCCGGTGTCGCCAATATAAAACTTTGCCCCTTTGCTGCGTCCCGCCACCATGATAAGGGACTCGATGTTATGCAACACTTCAGGATAGTGCTCAACCAACAGAGCAATGTTTGTCAGTGGACCAATCGCGGCAATAGTGAGAGGTTGCTTGCGCAGTTGCTCAGCTAAAAATTCTACTGCCGGGGTAACGATGCCATCTACTGCCATTGGCTCTTGCGCTCCCATGAGTACGGGAACAGTGGCAGTTTTTAACTCTACTATTTCGGTGGCAACGCGATATACCTCGTCAAGAGGGCCGTTACCAAATACACAAGTTATGCCTAACAATTCTATTGAGCTACTATTGATGGCTTCTACAATAGCAAAACCGTCATCTATGTCTCTGGGGCGGCCCTGGGCCCAAACACCCAAGGCAACATCGGTATCTATAATAAGTTTGGTCATGATGACATCAACATGTTGTGTGCGGTCATAAGAAGTTCGCACTTTTCATTGTCGTTAATTTGCAGCGGTAGCTGCGCAACCCCTAGCAGTCTGCGTGTGATTTCCGCGCCTGTAAACTGCTGCGCCAGAATAGAATTGAAGGGGTTAGGTGGGGTGTAGGTTTGCATCAGTTGGCTACGGGTCGCTGCAGAAATACCTGCCATCATCAAGTGTGCGAACATAACGCCAAGGTCAAACTCTGCCGGACCTATAAACGAAAACTCTGGGTCAATGATCATGACTCCAGATGATTTGTGTTGTAGCCAACTGCCAGGGTAGTAGTCGCCATGCAACAGACAAGGCATTGAATCGTTAGGGTAGCGACCTAGATATATTTCTCCTAGTCGGTGGGCGGCTGCAACCGTGTCATTGTCGTGAAAATGCTGCCGAGCGAAGTCTGCGACAAGTGTAGGTAGTTCGATGCCGTTGTTTGCGTTGAACGGAATGTCAAAAATATGTTGATGATTGAGCCTGCGCATGGCCATGTTTTGGAACTTGGCCGAATCTAAGTCTTCTATCGGCTTGGCATGTAGTTTGCGCAACCACAGCAACAAATCTGTAAGAGCCTCACGACCATTGTCGCCTACTTGGCCGTCTTGGTAGAGGCTTGTCATGTCGCTTGCACCATCG
>QIGT01000199.1 GCA_003230835.1 Gammaproteobacteria bacterium | reverse complement strand
GATCAACAGCATCTTTCTGGTGATGAACCTGCTGGTCCTGTTGAGGATCTTTTTTGTGCTTTGTAAAAAGGGGCTTATGGGGGATGTATTGCGTGTTTGGAAGAGGCGGTTTCATTATCGGCCAGCCCATGCGACCGCCGTCGGGATTTTATGTTAATCAGAGGCGCTCTGACTTGCTGAGCAGACTCTACTTAAGAGAGAATAAGGATATATTTCAATCGGTTAGTATGAAATACAACAATGGAAAGTTCGGTGCGTTTTCTCGTCTTCTCATTCATATGTCTACTTTACAGGGCAGACTGAAAAGTGAATCAGCCAAATGTGCAATTGTAACCACTTGATTCTACAAGCTATTACCTTAAGTAAGTGCCATTTGGGCTTATGGCGAATGTATTGTGCGTTTGGAAGAGGCGGTTTCATTATCGACAAGCCCATCCGACCGCCGTCGGGATTTTATGTTAATCAGCGGCACCCTGACTTACTGAGCAGACTCTAGATAAGTCACATCATCCGAGACCGATAACTGCAGCAAAGGCGCTGTCTGATGTCGAATCGATACTGTCAAACACTGCATCTGTGATCCGCAAGGCAGTTTTTCCTCATCGAAAGAGCAACCCGATTTCAACAGCAAAACTTTATGAGGTAGTGAATTCACAATCTGCGAGCCCAGTCAGTGCAACCGAGTTTGATTCGCTGCTAACCGCTGTTGTTCAACGTAATCTCGTGCCTGGTCTCTCATTTGACGGGTTTGAACTCTTCTTGATTGAAGAGCATGCCATGTGGAAGGCGGAGTTAAATCATGAAGACAAGATTAAGGTGGGGCGTAAAGCGGCGAGCCTCATCCAGAACGGGATGAGCATATTCATAGATGCGGGCTCAACAACACGAGAAATAGTACAGATAATCTGCAAAAGAATTGAGGCGCGGTCCCTCATGAAGATCGCAGTGGCAACACCCTCCGTTAATCACGCCGATTTGGTTTCTGGCTGCTGTGTCAGAATGGGTTTCGATGACGAATTTTCGGCTATTCGCCTCTTTATACCGGGCGGGCAGGTACGCCCCGGCACACAAGCCGTGATACCACTGCCAACGGACCAATGTCAACTCTCGAAGATCGCCGAATATCTTGGTGGATTTGATCTTGGCATAGTTGGAGCGAATGGAGTACATGCGGAACATGGATTTACTACGCACGAAAACTCCGAGGCGTTGAATAAGATTGATATCCTGAGAACCTCAAAATCTAAAGTAATAGTATGCGATAGTTCAAAAATCGGAATAGCATTGGAGAAAAAGTTTGCAGACTTTCAGGACGACGTTAATCTCATTGTGAATGCAGACCCCGACAACAGGCATTTCACAGAGCTATTGGACAGGTATGCCACCAAGATTACGCTTGCATGATTCATTTCAAACGTGAGGGAAAAGCGGACGCTACCCTTTAAGACGAGCCCAAGACGGATCCGGTACGGTGCAAAACCTATTTTCCGGTTGCTGTTCAAATGCCATACCCACCGAACCGCTAGATCAACCGCGCGAATTATGGGGACAGCATACTTATCTCCGATCCGGACTCCGGGTTGGACAAGCTGTCTGTCGGTGTGCGACTCGGGTGGTGAATAATCTGCGTCACCTTTGACTGGTTTTATGCCGGAGCCTGCTTCTGTACCGGCTAGGGATGGGAACCGGATAAAGCGGAGTATGCCTGAGATTTGACGCGCGAGGAAAAGGGTAGCGTCCCGAATGGCACTTACTTAAGATAATATAGCTTGTAGAATCAAGTGGTTACAATTGCACATTTAGCTGATTCACTATTCAGTCTGCCCTGTAAAGTAGGCATATGAATGAGAAGACGAGGAAAACGCACCGAACTTTCCATTGTTGTATTTCATACTAACCGATTGAAATATATCCTTATTCTCTCTTAAGTAAGTACCATTTGGTAGCGTCCCCTTTTTCCCCTCGGAGCCAACAAACCTGTTGCCTTCAGTGCGGGCACCGCCTCAGGCGAAGCTGTTCGGCTGACGCCGGAAATAACAACCATTCCGATCAAATTGCTGCGACTCTGACGGAGCGGCAGAGATCCTGTTGGCTTGAAGGTAAGCATTGGACGGAAATGGACGAAAAGCCTGGGAAAGTTCAGGCACTGGTGGTGGAATTCAGTGCAGATTGTGCAGCGATCAGGGCGAAGAGTGGGGAGGACGGTTATTCAGAGGCAGTGGATTCCTAGAGAAAGGGTTTATACTTCCTATACTCTAGCAGTGCTTTCCATCATAAATAAGGAGGGACATCATGGATCAAACTCTGTTGAATAAGCCAATCAAGATTGAAGCTATGAGCGAGGTGCCACCCGCTCAAATGGCTACGCCATTGCTCTTCATGCTGCGTGAGACGCCTCCCGATGTGAAGTCGTTAGATCTCACTAATACAGGTGCCCCCACAGACGTCCCACCAAGAGAGATTTGGGATATGGACTATGACTCTTGAGCAAGGTCTCTCGCGGACATCTTTTTCGTGAATGTCCGGAGACGCCGCTCGCAAGCCGACCGACTTCTTCTTGAATAGCCCCTCGTTTGCCGAACGATGGTTTGGGCCGACGAGGCACTTCAATCGTCAACCGGACCGAATACTTGCCGAAAGAGGTTTTGCTTGCTTGAGACCAATGAGGGATATCAAGGGTGCATCAGGCGCATTGGATTCAGCAAATAAGGACATCAGCAAAAAGCGCAATGTTGCAGGGCGATGAACCCCGGTCTGGAACGCGCACAGGTACTTGCATTCGGGTCCGTGTTCTGCCGTTTCGATGTACACCTCTCACAAATGCTAAGCCATTAGGATGGGTGCAACGCAACACACAATTATTGTAGACAAATAATATCAATGCTCAGAGATGCGGTTCTTATCATAACTAGCCAGGACGAAGTCTCCGTTCCACCTGTGCTCGGTTACCTCAAAGAAATGCAACAGCTATATTTTCGGCTGGATGCTGATGCAATATTATGCAACCGCGCTATGCTGAGCATGCACTTACACGGTGCAGACTTCACAGGCAGTATGCGATTACAGAATGGCGATGCCATCTCGACGACGCATATCAAGAGCGTATGGTTCAGACGACCAAAAACACTCTTTGTCGATGGGCTGTATGCAGACAGCGAAGAATCAGCATTCGCTAAGAGCGAAATGTCTGGCGCTCTGTGGTCTCTATACTGCAATCTAGATGGCATATTCTGGATGAATCACCCGCTTCCATCTCGGCACCTCTTAGAACACAACAAACTTCTCCAAATGAAGCTTGCCGCGAAGTGCGGTTTGCGCGTTCCGGACACAATTGTTAGCAACAACTCCGCTGAAATAATCTCGTTTTGTGAGCAACACGGAGGCGTCATTGCTGTCAAGGTATTACGAAAGGCAGTGCCTAACGATGCAAACCCGAGCAGAAGGTGGATTTACACAAATATTGTTACGCTCGACCACCTACAGCGGCATACTGACAATATTTCTAGTACTGCCCTTATGGCTCAAGAGTACATAGCCAAGAAAGTAGAATTGAGAGTAACCATTGTGGGAACGAAGCTGTTGACGTGTGTAATACACTCTCAAGACAGCGAAAGAACAAAAGTCGATTGGCGTCGCTATGACTTTGAAAGAGTTAAACATGATGTCTACAAATTGCCCACGGCTGTAGCAGCGAAGCTTCTTAGATTTATGGATCGATGTAACCTTTCCTTTGGTGCAGTCGATATGATCATTACTCCAGATGATGACTTCATTTTTCTAGAGATAAATCCAAGTGGGCAATATGGATGGATAGAGAGACTCACAAGTTTGCCGATTTCAAGAACAATTGCGGAAGTTCTTACAAATCCACCGTATCGGCGATTAAGCCGAACTTATTTTAAATAATCAAGCGAAAACGCAACTATTCAGCACAATAAAGCTTGACATGTTTTTTGTCATGAACAGGAGAATCGAGAGGTGCCAGAGAACAAAACAAAAATAACAAAAACAGGGCTAGGCTTCGGTATTGTTGTTATCTTCCAGTAACTCTTTGGGGCCAGTTCTAACATTCCAACATTTATGCTATCGCCAAGTTTATATCCTGGGTCTTTTACGTCAGGATTTGCGGTGCCGTATGGCGGCTAATGGTGGGATGTAAACCTGAAAATTCCGATTATCATGCTACGGATTGCAGGCGCTGCACAACGGGCTGTATCCGCTGTTCGGCGCTTGCCAGCTCGTAGTTGGTCTGTAACGTCATCCAGAATCGGGCGGTACTCACTCCGGCCTGCTCCAGTCTGATCGCCAGCTCCGGGCTGATGCCGGACCGGCCGTTGATGACACGCGACAACGTCGTACGAGAAATGCCGAGCCGATGTGC
>QIGT01000237.1 GCA_003230835.1 Gammaproteobacteria bacterium | reverse complement strand
CCCCTCTTTTGTACACCTTCTTACGTCGCGAATGCATAGTGGTTAGCTTTTTCGCCATTTTGTAGACGATTTCTTGGATGAGGCGAAAATTGCGGTGTTCGACATTTGAGAGTTTTACGGTGCGCAATAGTTCTTCGCGCAATTTTTTGCCGCTCACATCGGCGTTGAGTAGAAATTGTTTTTCCACATAGTCACGGGTTTGTTCGCGTAACCAGTCTCGGCGCCGCTTGAGTTCTTGGCCAAGTCGACGTGAAGGCACTGCTGGGGCCTGTCGAAGATCGCCAATTTCTTGGTTAAGGTCAGCAAGACCCATGGCATCCATGATACGTCGAGCGAAAAGACCCTTCTGGGTGAATATTTGAATGTCACGGACGTTAGTTGCTTCGCCCGCTTTTGACATGGCGATGCTGAGATCAACTTTCGAGTTTTGCATAAGAAGTTGGCCTAAGGCGCTATTGGCCTGTGTCATCTCGCCAGGTCCTAGGTCTTCTTCGACTTCCTCTTCATACAAATAGTTACGTCGGGTTTTGCTCTTTTTCTTGCGCTTAGAGGAAGTTTGCCCGGGTTGGCGTTCGCCACCGGTGCCACTGCCCTCGCCACCTTCGCCAGACTCGTCGCCTGAATTATCTTCTTCGCCATCTGCACTGGCTTGGGTGTCGCTGGTTTGTTTTTCACCGCTGACATCATCAAATTTAAAGAATTGCTCGAAGCAACTGTCGTAGGCTTCTTTTTCATCAATGGTTTTAGGTAACACCAGTGCTAATGAGTGTTTTAAGAAGGCGCGGTCGCGATAGCCCACCAATTCCACTGTAGTCATCGCATCTAACGTTTCTGCTGTAGAGATACGTATGTCTGCCATGCGCAATGATCGGATGAAGTTGGTGAGGGTTCGATCCATCTGATTGTTGGCGCAGGCTACTTGTTGATCTTGGCGGTGATGCTATTGATCTCGCCGTCAATGTTCTCGATGTCTTCTTGGAATTTAAGTATGACATTCAGCGTGCTTCTCACTAATTCCGCATCTAGTGAGGCTGCGTGAAGTAATAATAATGTCCGAGCCCAGTCAATGGTTTCAGAGATGGCGGGCGCTTTCTTTAAGTCAAGGTCTCGCAGTTCATGGATGAACTGTACCAATTGTCGCCGTAGTTCCGGGGGAACATCAGGTACGCGCGCGTGAATAATTTTTTGCTCGAGGTCGATATCTGGAAACGGAATGTACAAGTGCAAGCATCGTCTCTTCAGTGCATCGGAGAGTTCTCGGGTATTGTTTGAGGTTAGAAATACCATCGGGGGCTCTCGGGTTGCTTTCACCGTGCCGATTTCAGGGATTGATACTTGGAACTCGGACAAAATCTCTAACAGCAAAGATTCGAATTCGTGGTCTGATTTGTCAACTTCATCGATCAACAATACACACCCATCTTCCTCACGCAGGGCTTTGAGTAATGGCCGAGGTTCTAGAAATTCTTCTGAGAAAAAGATGTCGCCAAACTCGTGCAGGCGTTTGACTGATTGTGCAAAGCCTTTGGCGCCATCTAACACTTCATCTAACGCTTCTTTTAGGACCTGGGTGTATAAGAGCTGTTTGCCATACTTCCACTCATAGATAGCCTTAGACTCATCAAGACCTTCGTAGCATTGCAATCGAATCAGCGGCAGATCGAACATTTCTGCGGTGGTTTTAGCCAACTCAGTTTTACCTACACCGGGAGGACCTTCGATCAATACCGGCTTGTTTAGATGAAAGGCTAAATACACAGCGGTTGCGATTTGGTCACTGCATATATAGTTATATTTTTCGAAATGCTGTCTAATCGAAGTGACGGATTCAGCAATACTTGATATATCTGTCATTGGTTCCTCTGGGACGCCTGTTCGGCTCCACGGTTGATCTTCTACCTGTTGTTTTTCAAACGAATAGGCGCAAAGCCGCACATTGTCTCAGCGGAGCTTAAAGATGTATAGTCGACTATCGTGAACGAATTGTTAATCTACTACCCGCATCAAACCTTCTTGGGTCGCAGAAGCCACTAAATCGCCTGCCTGATTGTAGATCAAGCCGCGATTGAACCCGCGTGATCCACTGGCGGCAGGGCTGTCCTGGACATACAGAAGCCACTGGTCTGCACGAAATGGACGATGAAACCACATGGCATGGTCTAAGCTGGCCATTTGCACATTGTCTTGTAAAAAGCTGATCGCGTGGGGTCGCGTTGCAGTATCTAGTAGTGACCAATCGGAGAGATAAGCGAGTACACACTGGTGTAGGCGAGGATCGCTCGGCAGCACTTCTCTGGTTTTCATCCAGCACATTTGGTTCGGATCACTGGCCTGGGGGTTGAGTAGGTCCAACGGGTTTACATGCCGAATTTGGATCGCGGAAGAGCTAGTGTGCACGTCCTTGAGATCTTGCGGCCATGCCTTTGCCTGTTCAGCTCGAAGCTCGTCTTCATCCATGAGCGATTCTGGGTCAGGCGCGCTGGGCATCGGGAATTGATGCGACAAGCCTTGCTCGTGTACTTGAAACGAAATAGACAAAGTGAATATGGCTTCGCCATTCTGTATTGCCACGACGCGACGGGTGGTAAAACTGCGGCCGTCTCTAATTCTATCGACCTTGTATAAAATAGGAATACGGGTGTCCCCGGCGCGCAAGAAATATCCATGTAGCGAATGGGCGTGGCGCGCACTTTCAACGGTACGCGAGGCCGCCACCAGGGCTTGACCGATAACCTGACCGCCGTACACGCGCTGCCATCCTTCGTCCGGGCTGTTTGCTCGATAGTGGTTTTGCTCAATCTCTTCTAGATCGAGAATCTCAATTATCTTCTGAAGTGACTGCATTTGGCGCTAGTTTGTTGGACCACTAGTACTTATAAGAGTCTGACTTATACGGACCGTCTTGGCTGACGCCAATGTAGTCAGCTTGAGTTTGGGTGAGTTGTGTCACCACGCCACCAAAGCCTTCAACCATAAGTAGCGCCACTTCCTCGTCTAGTTTCTTCGGCAATACCTCTACGCTGATAGGCTGTCGTTGATTGTCTGGTTGATCGGCCCAGGCCTGTTCGAACAAGTGCATTTGCGCCAACACCTGATTGGCAAACGAACCGTCCATAATGCGCGATGGGTGACCCATGGCATTACCTAAGTTAACCAGTCGACCTTCCGACAAAAGGATGAGGTAGTTGTTGTCACCGTCGCTACGGAAAATCTGATGTACTTGCTCTTTGACCATGTCCCAGCGCCAGTTTTCGCGCATGTAGGCCGTATCAATTTCGTTGTCAAAGTGGCCGATGTTGCAAACTACGGCGCCAGACTTTAACGATTGCAGCATAGCGGCGTCGCACACATTAGCGTTGCCGGTGCAGGTGACGATAAGGTCGGTGTCTTGCAGTAGGGTTTGATTAATGTCGGCAACTTTTCCTGTGTTTACGCCATTGTTATAGGCGGAGACCACTTCGTATCCATCCATACACGCCTGCATGGCACATATGGGATCGATTTCGATCACGCGCACAATCATTCCTTCCTGCCGCAGGCTTTGCGAAGATCCTTTGCCGACATCACCGTAGCCCACCACCAAGGCGCGTTTTCCTGCCATGAGCATGTCTGTGCCGCGCTTGATAGCATCGTTCAAGCTGTGGCGACAGCCATATTTGTTGTCGTTTTTAGACTTCGTGACGGAGTCGTTTACATTGATGGCAGGCACCTTGAGTTCGCCTTGTTCCATCATTTCGTATAGCCGGTGTACTCCGGTTGTGGTTTCTTCACTGATGCCATGCATGATGTCCAGCATTGCAGGATATTTTTCGTGAATGATTGCAGTTAGATCGCCACCATCGTCCAGCAGTAGATTAGCTTCCCAAGGTTTGCCATCTTTAAGTATGGTTTGCTCAATACACCACAAATATTCTTCTTCAGTTTCACCTTTCCAAGCAAAAACCGGAATGCCTGCTGTGGCCATTGCCGCCGCTGCATGATCTTGGGTAGAGAAAATGTTGCATGAGGACCAACGCACTTCCGCGCCTAGAGCAGTTAGGGTTTCAATAAGTACTGCGGTTTGGATCGTCATGTGGATACAACCAATGATTTTTGCGCCACTCAAAGGCTGTTCGCCTGCGTATTTGCGACGCAGGGAAATAAGTGCTGGCATTTCTGCTTCCGCTAGTCGAATTTCCTTGCGGCCAAACTCCGCGAGTGAGATGTCGGCAACTTTATAGTCTGTCATGTGAGTTCCTTTGTGGTTGTTCCTGATGGCTTGTTATTTAGTGAGGGTGTAGGCGTTAACTTGCACTCGAAAGCCATTTTTCTGTGCAAGGAATTGTTGTTGTGTGAATTCAAATGTGGATTGTTTTGACCAGGTGCTCAGTTCTTGTGTGTCGAAGCCG
>QIGT01000004.1 GCA_003230835.1 Gammaproteobacteria bacterium | reverse complement strand
AGGACAATAAAAGTTTTCGCGAAGCGGTAAATGTTGCCATCCCAGCCACTGATCTCGATGCGCAATGGGACAAACTGATCCACAAATTTACCACGCTGGTGACACCAAGGTTCGGTGAACAGCGTACACAAAATATTGTTCAGCTATGCAAATCGTTAGACGAGCAGGATAACTTAGCCCCTCTTTTCAACTCGCTAACAAACGGAGGGATGTAAGGTGAGCGACGAAACGCCAGACTTTAGATCCCGCGCAATCGTTATGAAGACATGCAAGTGGGGCGCGTATTCGAACATCACTGGGGGCGCACCCTCACGGATGGTGACAACGCGTTATTTACCACCCAAACGCTGTCTTTCTGCCCACTCTATTTCAATGAGCCGTATGCCCAATCTTTGGGACACGCAAAAACAGTTGTGAATCCGATGCTGGTGTTTAACACCGCATTTGGTTTGTCGGTGGAAGATTTAAGCGAAGGGGGCGGGGGGCCCTTTCTCGGCGTAGACCAATGCGAATTTGTCGAAAACGTCTATGTTGGCGACACCCTCAGCGCACGTAGCACTGTCGTGCGCGCGCGTGAAAGCAAAGGTAACAAAGGTTTCGGTATCGTCACCTGGCATACCGAAGGTTTCAATCAGCGGCAAGACAAAGTCATCGAATTTCACCGCACCAACTTAGTCCGTCGCCGAAATTCGGAGGCATCATGAGCCATCAGATGACCCTCACCGGCAATCAAAATTATTATGAAGATTTCGAACTCGGCCAAGTCATGCGTCACGCCCGTGGTAAAACCATGTGCGAGCAAGACAATGTAGGCATCACGCTACAGGTTTTAAATACTGCAGAAGCACACTTTAACGAACACCTAATGCAACAAAACGCCATGGGCCGAGAAGGTTGGAATTCTCGCTTGCAATTCGGCGGCGTAACCATCGCCATGATCATTGGATTGTCTATGCAAGACACTGGAGAAAACGCACTACGCGAGCTTTCTCTGGACAAGATTCGGCTGAAAAACCCTGTCTTTCATGGTGATACGTTGTATGCATACAGTGAAGTACTGGACAAAACCGATGAAAATGATGAGGCTGGTGTGGTCACCTTCAAACACTTCGGCATTAACCAACACGATAAAGTGGTATTTGAAGGCGAACGAAGCGTACTGATCAAAAAGCGAACCCATACTAACCAAGGTGAATCATGAGCCCACGACCCGCGCGAGCAAGACGCTGCCAACTCTCTGTACCAGGCAGCTCCGAAAAAATGATGACCAAGGCTTCAGCATTGGAACTCGACCATGTTTTCTTAGACTTGGAAGACGCCGTCGCGCCAAACGCTAAAGTCGGTGCGCGAAGCATGATTGTAAATGCCTTGAACAATTTGAAATGGACACCGCAGACAGTGTGCGTGCGCATCAATGACGTTCAAACCCAATGGTGTCACGACGACATCATCGAGGTGGTCACAGGTGCGGGAGAAAATCTCGACACCATCATGCTCACCAAGGCAAAAAGTGCTGCAGACGTCAGGTTCGTGCACCTCATGCTCGATCAATTAGAGCAAAAGCTTGGCCTTAAGCGTCGTATCGGTATCGAATGCCTTATCGAAGAAGTCGAAGGCATGATGAATGTCGAAGAAATTGCTGCCTGTTCCGATCGGCTTGAATGCTTGGTGTTTGGTATGGGTGATTATTCCGCCAGTCAGCATATGCAACTCACGTCGGTAGGAAGTACTGGACGCTATCCTGCTGACATCTGGCACTATCCACGCTACAAAATGACCATCGCTTGTCGCGCAAATGGCATTGACCCAGTAGACGGACCCTACGCCAACTTCAAGAATTCTGAGGGTTTCCGCCGCGAGGCAGAGCGTGCTCACGTATTGGGCATGGTAGGCAAATGGGCCATTCACCCGAGCCAAATCGACATCGCACAAGACGTCTTCTGCCCTAGCGCAGAAGACATCGCTACCGCCAGAAAACAAATGCAAGCCTACGACCAAGCGTTGGCAGATGGCCTGGGCGCAATCAACGTCGACGGTGTGATGGTAGACGCAGCCAGCATACGCATCGTTCAAAATACCATTGACCGCGCAAATTTGATTGGCGTATAAAACTTAAAACTAAAGCACAACAGCACAGAGAACAGCAGCAATATGACCAGCCACTACCTCACCGAAGAACGTCTGATGATTCAGGACGTCGCTCGGCAATTTACCAAAAACGAAGTACTGCCCGTCGCCAACGAACTGGACC
Source organism: Gammaproteobacteria bacterium (assembly GCA_003230835.1). Classification (GTDB taxonomy): domain Bacteria; phylum Pseudomonadota; class Gammaproteobacteria; order Pseudomonadales; family Azotimanducaceae; genus UBA4421. The sequence continues at coordinate 2,630 of QIGT01000004.1, read as the reverse complement.
CAGTACAGGGCAAAATTCCAATGGCGCTACGCAAAAAAATGGCTGAGATGGGATATTTCGGTATTCGCATGCCCGAAGAGCATGGCGGCATGGGTTTAGGCGTTTTTGAGTATTGTCTGATTGCTGAAGAATTGTCTCGAGGCTGGATGAGTGTTGCCAGCATTATCGCTCGAGCATCTTCCATGATGACAGTGGGCGGATGGTCTGAAGCTAAGCGCCGTGAGTGCACAGCAAAGGCTGCCCAGGGGGAATACCTGGCCGCCGTTTCCTTGTCTGAACCCAATGTGGGCAGCGACCTCGCCTCGGTCAGTTGCAAAGCCGTTCTAGATGGCGACGAATGGGTCATCACCGGCAACAAATACTGGTGCACCTTTGCGGACCAAGCCGACTACATTAGTTTGCTCGCACGGGTAGAAGCCCCAGGACAAGAAGATCAGTACAAAGGGCTCAAAACCTTCATCATTGAAAAACCCAGGGATGAGCTACCTAACGGTTGCCAGGGTTCCGCCATCCCGAAAATCGGTTACTTCGGCTGGAATACTTTTGAACTGGCCTTTGATGGTTGTCGCATCCCCAAGGAAAACATCATTACAGGTGGCGGTGGCGAAGGGTTTAAAAACACCGTAAGTTGGCTCAACGTGGCGCGCGCTCATACGGCTGCACGCTCGATAGGACTTGCACGCGGCGCCTTAGAAGACGCTATGGCGTACAGCCATGAACGCCAACAATTTGGTGTGCCAATCAGTGACTTTCAGGAAACTCGGTTCAAGATCGCACGCATGGCCGCAGAAATTGAAGCTGCCAGAGCGTTGATGTATGACATCTGCGCCAAAATGGACAGCGGCCAAACCTGTGACAAAGAAGCATCCATGCTGAAGTGGTTTGCTTCAGAAATGGCCGAGCGAGTCACCTCTGATGGGTTACAGATTCTCGGTGGGGCCGGGTATACTAAACTGCATCCCATGGAACGCTACTGGAGAGACGCACGCCTAACAAAAATATTTGAAGGCACCAGTGAAATACAGCTTCGTATTGTCTCGGATCGCCTGCTGGGTAAACCCACACAAAGGGCAAACGCTTAGTAGACCTACCTCACCCTAGCGCGCCCTGCGCTTCCCACGTAGACTCTGAGAAAGAAATGAGATGAATGTCGGGAGAAACGCTTGTGGCGCGAGCGAAAACATTAGGGGAACTCAAAGCGAGCGGGTATCAAACTCGATCCGTTAAGGAAGAGTGCCGCGAAAATCTAATTTTAAAGTTGTCTCGCGGCGAGCCCTTATTTCCAGGCATTGTAGGTTATGACCACAGTGTCATCCCGCAAATAACCAATGCCATTTTGGCATGTCAGGACATTATTCTTCTAGGTGAGCGCGGCCAAGCTAAATCTAGAATCGTCAGAAGCTTAGTTTCATTGTTAGATGAATGGACTCCTATCATCGACGGTACTGAGATACCTGAAGACCCCCTACAACCGGTCACTCGAGCTGCAATAAATCTGATTGAAGAACACGGCGACAACACACCCATAAAGTGGCTGGCCCGCGAACAACGCTATGCAGAAAAACTAGCCACCCCAGACATCACCATTGCAGACATCATCGGCGAAGTCGATCCCATTAAAATTGCTGAAGGGCGCTATCTTTCCGACGAATTAACCCTACATTACGGGCTTGTTCCGCGCATGAACAAAGGTATTTTTGCAATCAACGAATTACCAGACTTAGCCGAGCGCATTCAGGTCGGTTTACTCAATTTGTTAGAAGAAAGAGACGTACAGATTCGCGGGCACAAGGTTCGGCTACCCATCGACGTATTTATACTGGCCACCGCAAACCCGGAGGACTATACCAATCGCGGCCGCATCATTACGCCCTTAAAAGACCGATATGGTGCACAGATTCGAACCCACTACCCTGAACACATCGAACAGGAAATAGAGATACTACGGCAACAAGCAAACGTACTACAGATGTCTGATTATCTGCTCACGGTACCTGACTTCATGACGGAGATTATTGCTGAAATCACTCACCACGCTAGACGCTCACCTGATATCAACCAGCGTTCAGGCGTGTCGGTTCGGGCATCGATCAGCAACTACGAAACCATGGTGGCCAACGCTTATCGACGTGCCTTAGTACTCAACGAATCAGAAGTCGTACCGCGCATATCTGACTTGGATTTCATCGCGCCTTCGTTCCAAGGCAAGGTCGAGTTTGAAGCCATGGAAGAAGGTCAGGAAGACAAAATTACCAACAGGATAATCCAAGCAGCGACGAGGGCAGTTTTCAATCGCCGCCATCAACTACATGACGTGCAAACCATCGCCGATGCATTTAGTGACGGCCTGCACATAGAAATTGGCGATGCAGTGTATGTTGAAGACTATGCTGCCATCATCGATCAAATTCCAGGTATGAGCGATAGAATCGTCGCCGACACCGGCGCTACGCAAGCTGCAGAAGTTGAATTCCTATTAGAAGGTCTGCATCTCAATAAGCTGCTCAATAAATTCGTGGTGTCAGGCCGCGCAACTTATTCATCTTAGCTGTGGCTTTCTCGCGTAAACATCGATTCTCCGCTTGGGATGGCTCTCAAGAACCCGAGTTTGACCCTGAAGCAGTGATGAA
>QIGT01000216.1 GCA_003230835.1 Gammaproteobacteria bacterium | reverse complement strand
GGTTGATAGTCATTATCTGGAATGGCGATAAAATTGTGCTCAACCTGCACACTCATCGAGCGGGTATCAGTCACATCTTCCTCGCCAGGTACAACAGGTGCCGTGTTTTCATAAACATATTCAGCAACCACTGCGGTGTTTTGTGGATAGTTTCTCAACCGGACTATTTTATTCCTGGTTTCACTGAGTTTACCTAGCACAAAGGTTTCTTTTGCGGGCGCCTCTGGGTCTGGCGTGGCTTTAACTTGCAACAATTTCTCTTTAAGCAACACGCCATCTAACGCAATCAAGATATCGCCGGTCTGCGAATCTTCCGCAACAATATCCTCCACGGCAAGAATAGAGGCTGGGATGTTCGCATCCGCAGCGCGGCTTAATGGGCTGGTCGGGTCAAAGTAGAAATGTGTATTTTGTTGCACAAATTCTATACGATCAAAATGGCGCTGTAATTTAAGCACTCTTGAGTCACCGTATTGACCCACAAAGTGCCCACCCTGTACCGCTCCGTTTACGGTGACATGATGGTGAATAAACTCTTGGTCTAATTGATCTTTGCGTATCAGCAGGTGAACTTCGCCTGATTTCTTATTCTGGTACAGCGTAAAGAACCCATCAAACCGCTCACTGGCCGCCGCAATATCTTCGATGGAAGCTGTATCATCGTCACTTTTCGCCGGTTCGCCTACGCCACAAGCAGACAACAGGGTCACCATAAAAAGTGCCAATAGGTGCCGAAACCAAGGATAGAACTGCCACATGGGTGATCCCTTAAGTAAAGTAGAAAAGTCAGAGTACGTTTAACGTTGGGGGCGGCGATGCCCTCAGTGATATCGACCAAGCCCTGTAGGTAGCAATTAGTATAGCCTGATAATAAACTTCATTATTTGCGGAAGCGAGTTTTCTGAATTGGCTCCTTCGGCTTCGGTCACATATCAGCGAAGCACATCACTGTATAAACACTAGCGGGTTCAAATGCGACGCGTCTTTATTATTATCCTCACCATACTGATCATCACCAGTGCGACGTTCGCAGTCACCTGGGTGCTTAGCGCGCCGGACAAATCTATGCGCGGGATCTGGCGAACCGAAGGCTACGGGCTGGTGATCGACGTAGGGCACATCTTTATCGATGTCTACCAAATCACCGATGTAAGCTGTCACCGCGACATGCGCATCCCCTCACACCTCAGCTTGGTCAAAGCCCTCGAAGGTGTGGAATTTGTCAGCGTAAATGGACGTTTCCAGCTTGCGGTCTCGGGTACACTCAACCCGATTATGGCCGATAGGATCGAGACACTCCCCGCTGCTTGCGCAGCACCTACGCCCAACACGCCCCAAGGTAACTTCGACGTGCTGTGGAATGCAATGAATGAACACTACTCGTTCTTCGATTTGCATGGTGTCGACTGGCATGCACGCCAATCTATGCGGCCCAGCCTTACCGAAAGCTACGACGACAATTTACTTTTTGCCCGGCTCTCGGACACCCTCTCCGGGCTAGATGATGGGCATACTTACCTGCGCCGCGAAACTGTAGATGGCTCCGGCGAAGTGTTCTCACCCTCTATACGACCAGATTGGCATTCGAAGCGACACATGGTGCGCGACAATACCCTGGCGCAATTCACGCAAGGACTCACCCAGATTGCAGGTACCGGGCTGCAGTACGGCTGGACCACGCCCCAGATCGGCTATGTGTACATCGCCCACATGGAAACCGAAGTAGGTTTGGGACAATCTCCCCTAGACCTCGCCCACCAGGCACTGTTCGAAATCAATGAGGTTTTCCAAAACGCCAGCGGGTTGATTTTTGATGTGCGCTACAACCCTGGCGGCTCCGACGACATCGCTGTAGCTTACGCCAGCCACTTTGCAACCCAACCCACAGTGGCGTTTTCTAAAACCACCCGCACGGCTACCGGTTATACAGCCCCCTTTCAAGTCAGCTTAGAGCCGATCACCCCACAAATGAGCCAGCCGGTGATTATACTCACCGGGCCATTCACCGGCTCGGCGGCAGAAATTTTCACATTGGCCATGGGTGAGCTGCCACAAGTTAATACTCTTGGTACACGAACTTCTGGCGGGCTATCAGATATTATGAACTATACGCTGCCAAATGGCTGGCAACTTGGCTTCTCCCACCAACGTTATCTCTCCGCCGCAGGGGAACAGTTTGAAAAAATAGGCATTCCCCCCGACATCGCTTTCGCCGTTGACGTCGAGGCTGCGCGCAACGGCATTGATACAACCCTCAATGCCGCCGTAGCCTGGTTACAAGGTTATTCGTCCTCTCAGTCGAGTCCTCCATCCAACCCTTCGATGGCTCGATAATAAGCTCCACCGTTCAACGATTGAACTTTTTTGCTCCAATTTTCATTGGCCTGTTCAGGTGTAAAGGACCAATCTTGACGCGCGTAGTTCCAACTGTCGGGATTTAGCGCTTGAGCAGCTTGCCAATATTCATTGGCCTTAGCTTCGTTATCCTGCTGGAAGAAATAGACACCCAGCTTGAATAAAGGCTCAGCCTGCATTTGATCGTCACTGCGCTTCGCAATCTTAAGGCTGCCCACAGGTTTCAAATGAACGCTACTTTCACCTTGAGACACCCAATCTGCAACCATGGGTGCATAGTCTGTGCGACCAAACTCAAAGTCGCCCATCTTATGAACTGTCGCATAAGTGCCATCATCAATACGCCGGACGTTGCCGCTTTCATCTATCCACACCGCCGACGGAACATTGACCAGATTGAACAAGGAGCTTAACGTATGATTTTCATCAACCAGGGTGATGTAAGTTGCATTCGCTCGTTCGTACCAAGGCGCCACCACGTCAACACCGCCGGTATCCTGGGCTGCTGCGATGATGACAAAATCTTCACTGTTTAGTTGTTCGAAAAATGCCTGCCAACCTGACAGGTCAAATCGGCATCCTCACCATGACGCCCAAGTCAGCAACATCACTTTCTTACCCTTGAAATCCGAAAGGGAAACCAAGTTGCCATTTAGGTCTGGCAAACTAAAGTTCGGTGCTAGCCCTTGGTTTATGAACCCAGAACGACGCGCTGGGATAGCGCCGAAACTCCAAACGCCGGTATCGTGATCTACGGCCGTGGCCTGGTTCAAGCGCTTAGCAAGCTCCGAGACGTTAAACCATGCCTTGCCCTGACGAGTGATAAATATTGAGCTGTCTTCATCTTGACGAATCGGTATACAGATATCGTCTATACAGGCACCTTCCGGCTTCAGAACAAAACCATTGATACTCGGCAGATCACTCGGCAACACCCATAAATCGTTTGGGTCGCTAAGGACACTGTTCACTTGCACCGCTCGATCACCATACAACACCACGGTACTGGCGCTCAAAGGACTGGATATCAACACAACAATCAGAAATACGAATGTTCGCATGGCTACTCCCCTATTTGATGACGTCAGTCTACGCCTTAAACCACTGCCTGCAAATCAGGACGAGGGCCGGGTCTCACGGTTGTCGAGCAGGTCCCGCAAACGATCACCCAAGGTGTTCAAACACCAAATGGTCACGGCCAAACAACCGCCTGGGAAAATAAGTAACCAAGGCGATGACTCCATGGTTTGAGTGCCATCCGAAACCAATACGCCCCAACTGGTATCAGGCTCTTGAATACCCAGACCCAAAAAACTGATAAAGCTCTCGGCGAGTATCACCCCTGGAATGGCCAGCGTGGTGTATACAACAATCGGTCCTATGACATTTGGAATCACATGTCGTAGCAAGATATGACCCGTTCCTGCCCCTAAGCTTCTTGCGGCTTCAATAAAGGGCGCATTTCGCAGACGTAATGTCTGTCCACGAACGATACGCGCTATGGTCAACCACGAAATTGCTCCCAATGCAGCAAACAACAAGTATTGATTTCGACCAAACACCACCACCAATAAAATGACGATTAGAATGCCTGGAAGACAATATATGCCATCGACAATACGCATCATGATCTGATCTGTTTTGCCACCTACAAAGCCTGCAGTAGCCCCCCAGGGAATGCCAATAAACAAACTAACCGTTACAGCTATGAGAGCAACTGTAAAAGACACCCGCCCACCTTCCATAGTGCGAACCAGTAAATCACGCCCAACCAGATCAGTACCAAACCAATGATCAAACGTGGGCGGCTGTTCTAACGCAGACCAATCCATTTCATGAGCGTCATGGACACTCAGAACAGGTACGAACACAGCCGAAAGAACCACGGTTAACAACAATGTCGACGCTAGGGCTACAAGATAGGAAGAGGTAAGAAACCGCCATACAGAACGCATGCTTATGTTTCCACTCGAATACGCGGATCGACTAATCCGTATGCTAGATCTACAACGAAATTAAACAACAATATCGCGAATGCATATACGATGGTGAC
>QIGT01000118.1 GCA_003230835.1 Gammaproteobacteria bacterium | reverse complement strand
ACGTCATTCCGTACGCCTGGGCTCTGGCCCGAGCCTGGTCCCGATCAACCCTGGCTTGGGTGTAGCGACGACCCGATACTGTTTCTCGCCCCAGTTCACGTACCCGCTGCCATTCACGTTCTGCAACCTGCAGGGTGCCTTGGGCAACCGAGGGCAACCGACATTTCAACACTAGATAGAGTGATCAAAACCTGATCTTGGACAACATGATCTCCAAGCCGGACATGCCTTTGCATTGCTTGGGCGGTGATACGGGGGGTTACCTTGTGGGTTAGATACGCATTAAGTTTGACTTCACCGGGTGCGGTGATCTCTACCGCCAGTGGTGCCACCCCCAATGCCTCGACCACAATACCGGCAACTTTCTGTCGGGCCAGACTGATCTCAATATCACCACCACTTTCTTCTTCAGCATGGTCTTCAGTACGATCTTCAGCATGGTCGTCGTGGCCGTCGTGGCCGTCATGACCTTCCTCAGCAAACGCAGGGGTGATCAGTGCACAACACAACCACACGACCCAAAATGCCATCTTGTTCATTACTAGTCCTCTTTTTAGCTTTAGTGTGTTGCCACTCATTGCTTAACTCCTTGTCCAAACCAAGCGTCTACCTGACCTGAAGCCCATAACCATTCAAATAAAGCGCGCCACAACGCTTCGCGTAAATCCAGCGCACTCTCCTGCACGTCCAGGGTTTGGCGTATCTGCACGAGGTAATCGGTGGTACTTAACTCCCCCGCTTCCCACAGTTTTTGCAGTTGTTGGGTTTGTCGCGTCAGGCTGATCTGCCCAGTCTGCTGCCAATCTTGCCAAGCACCACGCGACAATTCATAACGCTCTGTAGCGCTGATCAAGCGCGCATGCGCCCGTTGCATAACGTCGTCTGCAAGTTGTTGAGCTTGACTCCGATCGGCAATGGCTGCGCTCACTTCGTGATTGAAACGGTTGCGAATATAAAGTGGCATCGATACCGTTAAACCAACCAATCGCTCACCATTTTCTTCACCACCCACCAAGCTCACGGTAGGGTCTGGGCGGCGTTCACGGCGCCGCAGTTCAACCATTGCGTCTGCTGACTCAAGTTGGCGACGAACCACTAACACCTCAGGCAAAGCCAGCACCAGAGATTGAGGAGATGTTGCGCTGGATGGCAGTGTCGGCATGACGCTCGGCAAAGAGGGCCACTGTGACGTGGGTCCACGGGGGGTGAGGTTGCGCACCGCTTGGCGTGCCTGGGCAAGCGCTGCAGCGGCAGTGGCTTTTTGAATCCGTGCATCGGTAGAGACAAGTCTTGCCAGATCGAATTCCACGCGATTGAGATCTCCGGCGTCGAAACGTCGCTGCGCCAGTGCCGCAAAATCATTCATGAGGTCGCGCCGTGCGGCAGCCAAGGCGTCACGTTCCACCCCAGTTTGATGTTGCGCAAGGCCCTCCAACAACTCAACTGTTATCGCCCAACGCAGGGCAAGATATTGCGCGTGGACAACCAAACGATCTGATTCAGCCACGGCACCGCGTGCCTTGCGCTTACCACCCCAATCAAAAGTCTGACTGAGGCCTAAGGAGCGGGTGTCAGATTCGGCATTTTCAGCATCAAAGCTGAGTTCAGGGTTGTACAGTGGCCGCAACGCAGCATCACGCAACGCCCCACTGGCGCTGAGTGCAGCTTGGGCCGCCTGCACGCGCGGGTTTGCTTCTACCACACTTTGTACAAACCGCGTCAATGCGGGATTTGCCCGCTTGAGGTTTAAAGCATCATTCTGCTGTGCCCAAGCGGCACAAGGTATAACAATCAGGCTGCCGAGCACGGCGGCCAGCCAACAACGAGGTGTTTGCATAAGTCATCTTCTTTAAGTTCTATCCATGGGTGTGCATACCCCTGCTGGGCACGCACGGTCTAAACTGAGAGATGATTTAAGTGTTGGGAGGTGGGTTCGGCGGAGCTTGCGCAAGATTACGCACATGCGCGACACTACGGACAAGATGATCACAATTGACTAACGGCGTCTCCATCGATGTCACTTGTACAGCCATGTTAACCGAATTAGCGTGGCAGCAACGCTCGCAATGATCGCCAGGCGCGTCCAGACTATCGTCTAGCGAGCCCTCATTCACTTGATGAGCAGTGCTATCACCATGCGAATGACCTGTAGTGACCATGTCAGCAGCACCATCCACACTCATAAAGAGCACGGAAACAATGACAAGACTGCACCAAAAGGATTTCATAACGCGCGCATCATACCCCAGTTATTACTACAAAGGCAGCACCTGGTTCTCATTCGCCATAGGCGTACGCAATTCTGCAATTGCCGGAAACCGCATTTAGATCACCGCAGTATTGGTCTCGGCTAAAGCTCATATTTGACCAAATTTGCCACAGCCATGGCTTTTTCGCGCGCTTCGGCCACATCGCCCCCCCGCGCTAACGCAACACCCATGCGGCGTTCGCCCTCGACTTGAGGCTTACCGAATAGCCGCAGCTGAGTATCTTGCTGTGCTAATGCCTCATCGAGATGGCTAAAGCGAACTTGGCTTGACGATCCAGTGACCATTATCACTGCAGATGCTGACGGCCCATGGTTGTGTATGTTAGAAATCGGTAGGCCAAGTATGGCGCGCGCATGCAATGCAAATTCGCTTAGATCTTGGGATATCAAAGTGACCATGCCGGTATCATGAGGGCGTGGTGAAACTTCACTAAAATACACCTCTTCACCGACAATGAAAAACTCAACACCAAACAAACCAAACCCGCCCAACTGTGTAGTAACAAGCTCAGCAATGCGCGCGCACTCTTGCAGCACACTGCTTGCCATAGGTTGCGGCTGCCATGACTGCTGATAGTCACCGTTTTCCTGAAAGTGTCCAATTGGCTCGCAAAATGAAACCCCGTTTATATGCTGAACAGTTAACAACGTAATCTCGTAATCAAACTGCACAAAGCCTTCGACGATGACCTTACCCCCGCCCCCACGGGCGCCAGTTTGTGCATGCAGCCAGGCTTTTTCAGCTTGATCTTGCGATCTAACTGTCGATTGCCCCTTCCCCGAGCTGGACATGACAGGTTTCACAACACAAGGTAGGCCTACCTCCACTATCGCCTGTTGGTATTCGGCTTGGGTTTCTGCAAAGCGATAATCTGACGTTTTAATTTGTAACTGCTGGGCAGCGAGGTGTCTAATACCTTCGCGATCCATGGTCAGCTGCGCTGCGCGTGCGGTAGGAATGACTCGAATACCTTGTTGCTCTAGCGCTACCAAGGTGGATGTGGCAATGGCTTCAATCTCTGGCACTACCAAATCAGGCTTTTCCAATTCTATTACCGCTCGCAGCGCATCGCCATCGAGCATATTGAGTACGTGGCTTGAATGCGCAACCTGCATCGCGGGAGCATTTGCATACCGATCCACGGCGATCACTTCCACCCCTAAGCGCTGTAATTCTATCGCAACTTCTTTTCCTAACTCACCTGCACCCAACAACATTACCCGCGTCGCACTGGCAGAAAGCGGTGTTCCGATGGCCGCCATTACTGTTGCGCCGTTTGCTGAGGCTGAATGTTTAAACGAAAATGCTGCGCATTCTGCACATAATGTGCTGCGCCTATGCGAATGGCTAAGCCCTGCTCTTGGCTAAGTGTTTTCACCACTTTTCCCGGCGAACCAAGCACCATGGAATTGTCCGGAATTTCTTTGCCTTCGGTGATGAGAGCGTTAGCACCAATGATGCAATTCTTACCAATTTTTACGCCATTAAGAATGACAGAGTTGATGCCTATTAGAGACCCTTCACCTATTTCACAACCATGCAGCATGACGTGATGACCAATGGTGACATGCGCACCAATAACCAAAGGATAACCAGGGTCGGTGTGCAATACCGCACCGTCTTGAACGTTGGAACCAACCCCGACGGTGATGAGTTCATTGTCTCCTCGTAGCACGGCGTTGAACCAAACGCTAGCTTGATCTTTAAGCAACACATTGCCGATTACCACCGCACTGTCCGCCACCCAATATTCGCCTTCGGCACACACTGCATGATCACCTAATTGATATAACACCCCAAACTCCTCTTTCACATTTTGGTTACATAATAGCGTCTCACAAACTCCTTACACCACCAACATATAAGAAGTTTCTCACCTGATGCATAGTAGAAATGAATGGGGTGAAGAGACATATCACATGAAAAGAAAACTACCAGCGTTTGATGTACTGGTAGATTTGGCACGCAATGACCCAGATCGCTTGGAAACATTGCGCCAAAACTTAACTAAGCACATTATAAATAGTGCCGCTACTGACGAAAAACGCAAGCGTCTAGCCGGCCTACAATTTAGAGTTGATCTAGAACGCCAGCGCGCCCGTACACCGTTGGCGGCAACAATTAAAATATCCGAAATGATGTGTCATTCGCTTGCTGAACTACACCGCTCTATGGTCACTCCGTTGGTCGCCGATGATCCGAATGGGGCGGAAAAAAGTAGCGCAATCGTCATTCCATTTCCGCGTGCAGTTGCCCAAGACTAAATTTCCTGCGAGCGATATACTCATCGCATGAA
>QIGT01000364.1 GCA_003230835.1 Gammaproteobacteria bacterium | reverse complement strand
GGTCCTTCAAAACCAGCCGGTTTATGCAGTTTATTTCAGCCCTTGCTGGCAGTCTTGCTGTCCAAGGTGGGCCTTTGTGGTGGGTGGCTCATCATCGGGCTCATCACGCTGAAACAGACTCAGAAGAAGATATTCACTCCCCAGTGGCCCATGGTATGTGGCGAGCGCACATGGGCTGGATGATGACGGATGAAGCTTTTAACGAAAAAGGTTCGAACTCGAGAGACCTGCACAAATTTCCCGAGATTAAATTTCTCCAGCGTAATTACGTAGTGATTCTAGTCAGTCAAATGGCGGCAATATTTGCTTTTGGTGCGGTGTTGAACATGTTGTTTCCACAGTTAGGCACATCAGGCTTGCAGATGCTTGTCTGGGGTTTCTTCATCAGTATCGTGTTCACATGGCACGTTACCTTTATGGTCAATTCGGTTTGTCATCGTTGGGGCTCACGGCCCTATGATACCGGCGATGCCAGCACTAACAATGTGTTGGTTGGGGTCTTGGCATTCGGTGAAGGTTGGCACAACAATCACCATTTCTACCCAAATTCAGCGCGACATGGTTTACGTTGGTGGCAAGTTGATGCGTCGTGGGTGCTGATACGAAGCTTGATGTTTTTAGGCCTTGTCACTGATGCCAAGCTGCCGAAAGAATTGCGCGAGAAAGCGTAACAGCGCTATCGGTTAGGTCCTCTATTCATAGGATACGGTTGCCATCGTTCTAGGGTGACCTTGGGTAACACTGTCGGGTTCACACAACTCATCGGCCATTTTCCTCGCAGAACCAAGGCAACTTCGCGGCCAACCCGCCGCCTGGTTTCCGGTCGCATGCGAGACGTTGCGGAAGCGACATGGGGGGTGATGATTACATTTTCCATAGATAACAAAGGGTTATCAAGCTTTGGTGGTTCTTTTTCTAGTACGTCGAGTGCAGCCCCAGCAATCTTGCGTTGTTCTAGTGCTTTAACCAAGGCGCTCTCATCAATGATGGGTCCGCGGGCGGTATTGATGATAACTGCGGATGATTTCATTGTGTTGAAGGCCTCGGTGCTGAAAACATGCTCAGTTTCTTGGTTGTGAGGGGAATGAATTGAGAGGTAGTCACTGCGTTCCAACAGCTCGTTAAAACCCACCGGCTCGACACCCTCCTTGGTCATTTCTAACTCGCTGACATAGGGGTCGTGTGCAATCAGATGCATACCGAACGCCTTAGCTCGACGTGCTGTGCAATGGGCAACATTACCAAAAGCATATAATCCTAAAGTCTGCCCAAACAGACGTGGGACCTTGCTTAACAACGGCCGACCTTCATACCAATCGCCGTCCCTGGCCATGCGTACCATGGTTGGTGTGCGTCGCGCCATATCGAGTAGTAGCGACAGCGTATGATCTGCCACCTCTTCTATGAATACATCGGGTACGTTGGTGACCACCAGGCCTGCTGCGGTTGCTGCTTCGATGTTCACCATGTCGACGCCTACACTGCCAACGCCGATCACCACCGCTTTTTCTAATGCTTGTATGACTTGCTTGTCTATACGCAATCCCCAGGAGGTAATGATCGCATCGACATCGCCCACCCCAGCGGCAAACTCTTGCGGCGTATCGGCTCTGATCTCGATAATGTCTGCGATGTCGTGTAGTGCTTCAAGTTCAAGAGACCAACGAGACTCAACGGCTTGATTCTGTGCCTGTTTAGGTAATTGAATGCCGACCTTCTTCTTTGCCATCTGAATATTTGCCTCGCTATTAGCAGCTAATAGTCCTATTTCAATAGAGAGCCGAGTATCCCACGTACCAATTTGCTACCCAAAGATCGTCCCACGCTGCGCAAAGTGCTCTTAAAGAACGCTTCGCCCATACTCTGTCGGTTTGATCTTCGGTTTGTGGTTTTATTTTTAGTTTTCTCGGCTTTTTCCTCAGCTTCTTTTTCTGCGCGTTCAGCCGCTTGTTCGGTTTTTTTCTTTAACGCTTCGAAAGCAGATTCTCTATCTATTTCGACATCATATCGGCCAGCCATGGGAGAGCGCTGCAGAATTTCTTTACGCTGCTCGGCAGTAACAGGCCCAATCTGACTTTCTGGAGGTGCCATAGTGCCTTCGAGGACACTATTGGGAGCCCCTTGTGCATCTAGGCTGGACACCAGGGCTTCACCTACACCTAAAGTTGTGAGGATGCGGGTGACGTCGATATTGTTGTCGTTGCGAAAGCCCGCCGCGACACCTCGTATCGACTTTTGGTCCTTAGGTGTGAAGGCGCGCAGCGCGTGTTGAATTTTTAAACCCATTTGCCCAAGAATATTTTCTGGAATGTCTGTGGGTGACTGAGTGACGAGATAAATACCCACAGCTTTTGATCGTATCAAGCGGAAAACTTGCTCGACCTTTTCCAACAATCCTTTAGGCATGCCTTTGAACAACAGGTGTGCTTCGTCAATGAATAGGACGATTTTGGGTTTGTCGAGATCGCCCGCTTCGGGTAACTCTTCGAAAAGCTCGGATAGAAGCCAAAGAAGAAAGGCAGCATATAGCTTGGGTGATTCCCTTAGCAGTTTTTCTGCGTGTAAAAGGCTAACGGCGCCTATACCAGAAAAATCTGTTTGCATAAGGTCACGCAAGTGGATTGCGGGTTCGCCAAAGAAGTGTTCGCCGCCTTGTGAATCTAATACCAATAGCCTGCGTTGAATAGCACCAACAGATGCAGGGGAGATGTTGCCATACACAGCACGAAGCGCTTTGGCATTGTTGCTCATGAAGGCGAGCATACTGGTTAGATCTTTGAGATCGAGGAGTAACAAACCTTCGTCATCAGCGATAGCAAAGCATGCGTAGAGGATGCCGCTTTGGGTTTCGTTGAGATCCAGCAAAGCAGAAAGCACCTGGGGCCCCATTTCAGAGATTGTGGTTCGCACCGGATGCCCAGAAATGCCAAAAATGTCCCAGAATAGGGTGGGGTAAGCCCGAAGTTGGTGGTCATCCAACTTCAATAAATCCTTTCTGCGATCGATTTCTTTGTGCGGTTTTCCAGCGAGCGCGATACCGGATAGATCACCCTTAGCATCCACCGCGAAAACGGGTACCCCCGCACGGGCGAAGCCTTCTGCCATGACTTGTAAGGTCACTGTCTTGCCGGTACCTGTGGCACCTGCGATAAGCCCGTGACGGTTGCTCATGGTGAGCAGCTGATGAGCTTGATCGCTGGTGCCCGCTGCGATTGTTATATGGTCCATTGCGTACTCTGCCAAAACTAATATCGAGACAGCCGCCATGATAACAATGCCCAACAGCGGGCGGATAGACTAAAACAAGACATTCGTTGCGACTTTATTCAGTGTCTTGCAGATACCAGTGGATCCCGCCATTGCCTTGACGTCGATCCAAATATCGACCCTCAGCCGTGTTTTGTTCGATTGCGGCAACTACGTCCAGGAAATTTCGGCCGATGGGCATGAGGGCGTTTTCTAAGTTGAATTTTCCTACGCTGGGATAAATAAAACAGCGGTTTATGCCTACGATTTATGCCTATTAGGGCGGGAGGTTTTGCATTACCAGCTCCAGTTCCCATGCAAAAAGACAAATTTGTCTGAAATGGATTGGCATAAGGCACCTCGGAGCTTAACAATTGTTGGTGCGAAGAGTGTAAACTGTCGCGCATCTTAAACCCCGCCTACTGACAAGGCCTGAATTAATGCGAGTAAATAGATGAAAGCAAAAAAGAAAGATAGCCCAGAAGTGACCTCGGCGGGGCGTCGCAAAGCTTTGGCAGATGACATCGAGCGATTTTTAAAGGCTGGGAATGAGATCGAGCAGATTCCTGACGGCGTGTCTGCTCAAGACCCTCAAGGTCGTGGCAAGCAGCTTCGACTCAACACGCCTAAAACCGATGCAGCGAAGACCGATACCCCTGCTGTTGCCACTGTTGAGGCGACGGAAACCCCTGCTGAGGCGACAGAAACTCCAGCTGTTGCTACTGCTGAGGCGACAGAAACCACGGAAAAGAAGACAGAATCTGACTAAGATTCTGCATCTAGACGAACAAAATACCTCGGCGGAAATCCCGTCAACATTTTGAATATGAGCCCGGTGGCGTTGTCCGCGTTCACTCTGTCGTGTTCTTCTTCGCTGACTGGTACGGCTATGAAGCTACTCGTCTCACCGTTGAAGGTCACTTCTACCTGGGGATTTGCCAACGCCTGGGTATACCACGCTCGAGGCCAGTGGTTTGCTGCCACATAAACTTGTCCCGCGCTTTCTAGTCGAGCCAGTACACGGTCATTTGTGACGCCATCTTCATTGGTGGTGGTGATGACTAAGGTGTTTTGATCGACGGGTTGGAAGTACCCGAGTAACGATTCAAAGACAACCACAATTCCGACGTAAATGAGTGTGACGATCGCAACGATTTTGACAGCTCTCAAC
>QIGT01000001.1 GCA_003230835.1 Gammaproteobacteria bacterium | reverse complement strand
GGACAGATCAACGCCGAACCTGTGCAGATAGACGCCTAAGAACTGGGCTTCTGGAACGATCGAATACCAAAAGGACAGATCGCCGCCAACAAAAAAGGCGCAAAAAAAGGTACGACTTAGTCAACCCTGAATAGACCCCGCTCCGGATTCCTAAAGGAGGTCGACCTCAATTTTTGCCAAAGGAATCCACACAGTCACCTATCGGGAAATTTATGGCAGTAGTCTCACAATCAACGAGGTCTGACAATCTGGGGAATAATCCAGACAACTGCTGCGGCATTCTTGAGAAATTAATCTAGAGAAACCGTCATGGTGCCATCACCGTTGTCTATGCCTTCGACCTCTACGAAATCACCAACACTGAGTTGGTCAACAAAGGTGTTATCTCCGGATACGTTGGTAATCGTTACTCCTAGTATTGTGAAAGAAGGCGAGGCAACACTTTCGACCACGCCTTCGATTTCTGCTTCGTCAAGATCTGAGACACGTTGGACCCGCGTCGCCAATAATGAAGCGTCGTTGATAATATTAAGTTCCACAAGATCATCTACACTAAGGTCGCTGAGGCTGAATTGCTGTAATTCTTGAGGACCTTCGTCGATAAACTGGGTATGTGAATCTGTGTTAATTACCTGCTGAAAAACCGTCAACGTACCGGCCGCTACATCAGTTGCATTCACGAACGACGACATCTCGGCCTCACTTTCGGCGTCGAACTCGATTTCCTCGGCAACAATAACGCCCTGAGAATTTATCACTCCTTCTACTTCGAGTTTAACGTCAAGCGCAATGTCACCCACGACGCCATCCTCGTAAACAGTATTACTATTGGTTGTGACTCGTGCCGTGCCAACATCAAAGTCGGTTACCGAAACAAATCGAGTGACTCGCCCCTCAAATTTTATTTCTAACCCTTCGTCGTCAGAATTAAAAAATTGTTGCGGAAGCATCGTTACCCGATCAACAATCAATTGGCCGTTATTGCCGATGGTGACCCCTTCAACTTCCACCATCTGACCGTCGCTGATCTGCTCGTTATCAAAATCAACAAGCTGTGCCGTGCCAAAATCTACAACTTGAGCAAGCAAGTTAAAAGTCATGTTTTGTGGGTCTAGATTGGCAATTTCACCACTCACTTCATACTCCGTTCCGTTGGTCTCATCAACTCTGGTCGCGACAAGCTCCTGATTGCCAGTGAAAAACCCATGTACTTCTACAAAACTACCCACAGTAAACTCAACTAAGGTTGCGGGCACGAGGATGGTGTCGTTGTCGATCTGAACCGTTTGTCCCAAAACCACGAAGGTATTATCGTCAAGATCGATGAAGGTTATGGGGCCAACGAGAGTGGGATCACTGTCAATCTCGTCAGCGGTACCGGTGAGATTGTTGTCATCAATCAGGCCACGGATAACCACAATTTGACCAACTCGAAGTGCCGCTTCGTTCGCTGGTTGTCCATTAATAGTAATGGTTGCAGTTCCAGATTCGTAGGTAATTCCGTTAACGATAACGCTGCTAAAGCCAGTAATGGCTCCGGAGGTTAAGCCGCTTCTATCAATACCATCGCCACCAGCAAACGGGCTAGAGCTACTACCACCACTACATCCCACAACAACTAAAAATATACTGGTAAAAACCCAGCCACCGACTGACATTCTAATTTTCATCTTCTCTCTCCGGACCTGCAATCGAGTAAAGCCCGACCCCAAGACGCATTGTTTCCTTGATTGGTGATTCTCCTGCGTGATCACTTAACCAGTCATCAGCTTCTTCCAAAAATTCCTGAGCACGTCGATCAAGATATTTCTTGAACGCATCATAGGCGTGTACGGAAATACGATTGTTTGTTGTGCGTCCCTCAAAGCGGGCTCCCGATGTATGTCTGGCTAACATATTGTTGACGATCGTGTTGCCAACATCGTTCATGACCGAGCCAAATCTATCTAGTGATTGGTCATCAAGCTCAAACGGCAAATAATACCGAGACTCAACTTTAGCCGCGTTGCCGCGCACACTTATGGCCTTAACCCGTTCCAGTTCTTTGATGAGCGCTGTACGTGGGATATCTCCGCGATACCTGTCAAGTAATGAGCATAGCGAATCTTCTCCAGTCAGGCGCAAGACTTTCGGTTTGCCGTCTGCTTCCAAGTATTGTTTGTCCTGATGCCAGGCTGACAAGACACTGGTGACAACCGAAGTCCGCGCAGGAATATCGAGCGGGTCGTGATCAATCACTCCTTTAAGGCGCGCAACCTCTCGGCGGGTTAGCCCAGTCATGATAGCCACTCGAGATTGATTAGTTTTACGTCCCTTGATGCCATATTCATTAGAGGCTATCTCAACATATACAGTCTTAGCCACTTCATTAAAATCTCGAAAAGTAAAACCCAACTCAATGAGCAATCGAATAACAGGCGTTAAAAAATGTCGAACTGCCTTTGTAGTGGAACGCTTACCTCTCATTCGGACTATTTTGGAACAAAACCATCCCAACACAAGCGTGAAACGGTGCTAATTTGTACATTTATGTAAAACTGGTATTTGAACGATATTTATTTGTATTTGCGCAGGCCATTTTATGGCAAACCTAGTGCAAGGTGAACAAATAGGACCCTTATTGTAACCCGGGAGGGGTCTATTCAGGGGTAACCAACTAACATCATTTCTTAGTCGCGATAGAGATTGATCGTCCTTGAGAGTCAATCGCAAATAGAATCAATCGCAAAAGCGAGCCAGGCTGCGCGCGCTCATGTGGGAGTATGGTATGCAAATTTTAAGACATGCTGGCCTTGGCATCGTTTTTATCTGGTTTATGGTCAGGAGTGTCGGGAGATGCAGTAAGAATCTGATGAATACTTATGGTAGTAGCTGCTCGTAGTTCCCTATTCAGGTTGTATTGAGCTTCTCGCTGAGCCTGGCTTCCTCAGCGAGATTGTCTTCGTGCTTTTGTCGGTTAATAGTGTAGTAGCGCAGTGCATACCATGAGATCAAGTAAAGTGTGATCAGTACCGGCAGGTACACAACAATGAGTGTCGTGACGATACTTGGTTCCACTTGTCCGGGTAGCGCGCCTTCAGGGAAGCCCACCATCCACAGAATAGCCCCGGCAAACATCACTCCAAGCCCTGATACTGCTTTCTTGGAAAAGTTGCGTGCGGCATAAATGACGCCTTCATTCCTTTGCCCAGCGCTTTCGGCACTGCGGTCCTCGACCACGTCTGCATTCATGGAGGCAAAAATGATTTGCATGGTAATAATTGCCGTTGTTTCGATCAGATAATTGGCCATTAAAAGAGGCAGATAAAGTGCGCTGTTGCGATCTGGGAAGAAGCCAGTCATTTGAGCGATATAAGCAATGGGAAGAAACACTATTGCAAACATATAGACATACATCGCAGCCTCTTTTTTGCCCAATTTTTCGGCAAGCTTGGGTGCAATTAGAAATGAGGTTGGCACTGCCAGTAAGCCCAACAGTGGGATGAGTCCAAGTTCGAATGGGCTCAGTAACCAAAAGAAAGAGCCAATGTAGATCGACAATGCCTGAGACACGCCTGCTGCGGCACCAAAAAATAGGGCCGAGAAAAACACTGCGCGGAATGATCTGTTTCTAAAGAGCCCATGAAAGTGTTCAAACAAGGTACTAAAATTATGTTGTTCCCGCCGTTCGGGCTTGTGGAAGGTTGGAATGTGGCGGTGAGTGCCTAATGCTGAAACTAGCATCATCACCAACATGGCTATACTGCCGATGACCCCCATCCATTCGTAACCCTTGAGGCCCATCTGACCTGCAGGATCTAACCCAAACAGCACCATGTAGGTGAGCACTGACATGGACAACCCTCCCAGCCACCCAAACAGGTAGCGAAAGGCCATAAGCCGTGTACGGTCGTTGTAATCTTTGGTGAGTTCTGGCCCTTGGGCGGCATTGGGGACTTCGTAAAACGTGATACAACTGCGCACCAATACTGCCATGACAAGAAGGTACACAAAAAGACTGGTTTGTGTGGCAACTGCAAAACTGGGTGGGTTCCATAAGAAAATAAATGTCAGCGCTACCGGTATGATTGCGGCATACATGAAGGGGTGCCGGCGCCCAAATTTTGAACGCCAATAATCGGATATATATCCAATGGCCAGGTCCGATAGGGCATCTATAGCAATTGCCAGAGCCAGTGCAAGCCCTGTCATAAATGGGTTAAGGCCTAATACTTGGTTGTAGTAGATCAATAGGAAAAAGTTAAAACCGGAATCTTTGATCCCAAACGCGGTGGCACCGGATCCGTAAAATAACTTTGTTGATAATGAAGCCTGGGGACTGTTCGCCATGACGCGCTAGATTCTCATATTGAAGACGTTGATGGGTGTTGATGGGTAGCGTGCGACACGATAGTGTTCGTGATACTTGGTGGTCAAGG
>QIGT01000202.1 GCA_003230835.1 Gammaproteobacteria bacterium | reverse complement strand
GATGGCCGTGAGTTTTAACACCCATGGATTAAGTGTGCTGTGATCTAATTTCAACAGTGGGCTGCGGACAAAATAGAAGAACAATATACCAATGCCCAGCGCAACCATTTTTGCCCAAAACATTTCGTTGTGATACAACTTCATGGCGACCGCAGAGGCCATGAACACGCCACTAACAGCCATGACAACCAATGCCCAACCAAACCATTTGCGGGTGCTGATAATGACGGTTTCACTAGGAATATCCTTCATGACAAGCCCTAGTAAACGCAGATCGCTCACCAGCACCATGCCCCCCAACAGAGCCATAGCGGTTAAATGAAACATCTGTACGACAGCAAACACACCGCCATACGCTTTGGATATCTCTGCGAGAAGAGATGCATCTAACCATTCAAATAAAGGTAACACCCAAACCCCCGCTACGGTACTGCCGCTAGTTCGTCTACACAACCTGCCGCCCAATACATGAATTGCGGAATTTCTTTGTGGCAGTCGTACCAGTCGTAAGCGATGGCGCGACCGGTAAATATCACACCTATCCACAACGTCAGCGAAAGACCCGCCCCTATTCGTATACGTTTGGGTGGCCTTGGGTCGTTGTCCCAATCATGGGCTGCTGCGCGCATCTTGTTACGAAACAGCAAGGCATTGATGCCTGCGGCTATCAACAACACGACTTTTATTCTGAACCAAATACTTTGCGTAGAGCGAACCGGAATAGCGTAAAACAATAACGCGCCACTGATCACCATGACTGCGAAGCCAATCATCATCGGCGTGTCGAGGCGTGCTGCGACTTTTGATGCAGGGATTTTGGTAAATCCCCAGCCCAACATACGCAGGTCGATGACAAACAGCATACCGAGAAAAACCATCAACGTGAGCACATGAGTGGTTTCCACCCATGCATACATATAGTAAGACTCGTGTAAGTCTGTACTCCACGTGTGGGTGTCTAACCAGCGCGCGAAGGCTAAAAGTAGTTCATTTAGCATGCTTAATACTAACATCTCAAGTGCTGCTGCGACATATGCTTAGCAACGAGCGAGTTCGTTCTAACTGCTCGCTGTCTAGTTGCGCGTCACGCCAACCACGTAAACCATTGACTAAGTACCACGCCGATACCACCTGGCAATCATCTAAATGTAGCGAACGCTCAGTAATCACCCCTTCTTCGAGCAATTTACTGCGCAAGGTTCCTGGCAACAAGCCATCTGCAACAGGCGGGGTATACAGTACACCTTGCCATTCATATACCACATTGGCGATGGTCGATTCTGTGATATTCCCCTGCTGGTTATACAACAAAACTTCATAACCCAAATGATCAGCCGCTGCACATTCATATATTTTTCGGTGTGTCGTTTTGTGATACAACAACGGATTCAAAGCGTTTACAGGCATATTAGCCAAGGCGAGACGGGTGAGCTCTTTGTTGCCGCAACAAGGTCCAGAAGAGAGTATTGAATCAATAGCGGTGATTTGTACTTCCATTCCACCGAGGCGATCTAGTAGCAGCCGTAGTTTAAAGCAGCCGCTGCTATTGTCGTTGCATACCTGCACTACTTCTGCCGCTACCCGACTTTGACTCCAGCCATAACTAAAGTGTTTTGCGCTGTTTTGCATACGGGTTAAGTGTCGATCCAACAACTCGACACAGCCATTGTCTAAACGCATGGTTTCAAGCAAGTAAAAACCTTCATCCCCAGGGGCTAGAAGTTGAGTTTTAGCCAGCAGCTCAAGGTATTCTTCTGCAACTTGCGAATCAGCTACTACGCCGCCACCCACACCAAATGACGCCATATGGGTGTCTTTACTGATGATGGCCGTGCGAATGGCAACATTGAAATGTGCCTGGCGATTGGGTGCAATCACACCGATGGCACCGGTATACACTTCGCGAGGGGTGTCTTCGTTTTTTACGATGTGTTTCATGCTGGCTTGTTTTGGCGCACCGGTAATCGACGCCGCAGGAAACATGGCGCGGAATATTTCCGTCACACCAACCTCGGTAGTGGCTTGCACGGTCGATGTCATTTGCCACACGGTTGGGTACTTTTCTATGCTAAATAATTCTGGCACTCGTATCGCATCAACCCCTGGAATGCGCGCCATGTCGTTGCGCACCATGTCGGTGATCATTAAATTCTCTGCGCGATTTTTGCTTGAATGTAATAGCCACTGATTGTTCGATTCATCTTCTACTTCATCTTGGCCTCGTGAGACGGTACCTTTCATGGGCTTACTAACAATCGTTTTATTTCTCAGACTGAAAAAAAGCTCTGGCGAAGCACTGACAATTTCGAAATTTTCGAAGTTCAAGTAAGCCCCATGACGGGCGCCGAGACGCAGGCGTTGAAACATGGCCCACCCATCCTCTATCTTAGCTCGGCATCGCGTAGTGTAGTTCACCTGGTAGTAGTCGCCAGCACGTATGCCACGATCCAACTGTTCAAGTTTAGCTCGATAGTCGGCTTGACCAATGTCTATCAACCAGGGGCTGCTTTGCTCGGGCGCTAGATGTTCAGAAAAGATCATAGGTCGGCGCGATTTAAACAAGCCAAAACAAACCAGGGGCATTTTGGGTTTTGCGCGAACCGGCAAAGATCTGTCGAACGCGGGCGCAGCTTCGTAGCTGACATAACCCACTGCATACCAACCCTGTGTTTCTACCTTGGTTTCTATTTGACCCAAGATCGATGTCACATCGTCAATTGAAGATACGCTCAAAAATTCCTGTACCTGCAAATATTCATACCAAGTATCAGTTGTAGGATCGTTAACAATCGCGATGCTGGGCATATTGTTCTAAGGTAGACCTGAAGAATTTAAGGGGAGCAGTTTTATGCCAGGAGCACTTGAAGGTATTACGGTACTAGATGTTGGCCTGCTCGTTCAAGGTCCGCAGGCAGCCGCTCTCATGTCCACCATGGGCGCTGATGTTTTGAAGATTGAATTGCCCAATATGGGCGATCATTCTCGTTGGATTTTCTGTAGCCCAGATGACCCACGTAGCGCTTATTTCACTTCCATAAATCGCGGCAAACGCAGCGTCACCGTAGATTTGCGTACCCCTTCAGGGGTCACTATTTTCAAGCGTCTCGCGGCACAAGCCGATGTGGTGATCAGCAACTTCAAGCCCGGTACAATGGATCAGT
The DNA here is from genome assembly GCA_003230835.1 of Gammaproteobacteria bacterium. Classification (GTDB taxonomy): domain Bacteria; phylum Pseudomonadota; class Gammaproteobacteria; order Pseudomonadales; family Azotimanducaceae; genus UBA4421. Next base: position 1,762 of record QIGT01000202.1, on the reverse strand, counting down.
GGGGGCTAGGATATGCAAGCCTCGCAAAGCTTAACCCAGGCCTAATTTGGGCTGCGGGCAGCGCCTTTGGTGCGATCGGTCCAGATGCAGATCGAGAAGGCGCCGATTTAGCAGCACAGTGTGCTGGAGGTTTGATTAGTACTATAGGCGCAGACGGTGAATTGCCTTCGCCAGTAGGCGTCACGATTGCTGATCACATTGCATCGCAAAATCTAGTCGCTGGCGTGTTGGCGGCATTAGTCAGCAGAGGCAATACTGGCAAAGGACAAAAGGTCGAAGTATCTTTATTAGGCGGGCAAATTTGGGCTCAAGCGGCAGAGTATTCACACTTTTTCATGACCGACGAAGTGCCAGGCCGAGCAAACTTTGGCCACCCGCTGTTACGAACCATCTACCGCATCGTACCTACGCAAGATGGGTGGCTGGGAATCATCGGTGTACCGCCAGCGGTCAAAGATGACTTCTTTATCGCCTTAGGTCGGCCTGAACTAGGTATCGATCCTCGGTTTGAGGGCTTGTCAGCAAAGAAAGAAGACATCGACTACTTATTCGGCGAGCTGAACCCAATATTCCAAAGCAAAACTACTGATGTCTGGATTCAGGTGTTTCGTGACATCGGTGTTCGCTATGCCCCGGTACGCAACTATCGAGAAGTTGCAGCAGATGAAGGTGCTTGGCAGAACGGCTACTTCCAACAAAGCAAAGATACATCAGGTGAAACCCATTGTATTGTCGGCACCCCTATTGCGATGAGCGCCACGCCGCTTACACCCCATGTTGAAGCACCCACTTTAGGGCAGCACACCGATGAAGTACTCAAACACTACGGTTTCAGCGACGCTGAAATCTCCACCTTTCGAGAACAAGGAGCCGTATAAGTGACTGTTTACATGATCGCCCAGATCAACATTTCTGACCGCACCCGATACAGCCAATACGAAGAAGGTTTCTTCGACATCTTTGCGAAATACAAAGGCGAGATGATGAGTGTGGATGAAGCGACCGTAGTGGTCGAAGGAGACTGGGCGTATGATCGAACCGTGCTCATTTCGTTTCCAAGCGCCGAAGATGCTATGGCTTGGTATGAGTGCAACGAGTATCAGACCTTGGCAAAACACAGGTTTGCAGCATCAGTTGCAAATTTAGTTATGATTGATGCCTTTGTTCCTGGTTCATATAGGTTTTAACTCTTACAAATTGGTGCAAAAAATGGATACACAATGAGCGAAGTAGACACACCACCAGAAAATTCCAACGACCCCAACGCCAGTGGTGAATCTGAGAAAGACACCCGTATGTGGGGAATGTTTGCTCACCTTGCTGCCTTGACAGGTTTCGTTATTCCGTTTGGCAATCTAATCGGGCCATTCATCGTTTGGCAGGTAAAGAAAGAAGAGCCATTTATTGAAACCCAGGCTAAAGAATCCTTAAACTTTCAAATTACCGTTTCGATAGCGGCCATAGTTTGCCTGATCTTGACGTTGGTTTTGATCGGTGCTTTATTGTTGCCGTTACTTGGCTTGGCGGCGTTGGTTTTAACCGTGCTCGCAGGGTTGAAAGCCAACCAAGGTGAAAGCTATCGATATCCTTTCTGTCTACGCCTGATTAAATGAGCTCAAAAACTATTCGATTAAAGCGCTAGGGTGTGCTGCCGATAGCATAGATGAACGCTAAGCCTCATTGGGTTGCAAAGGAATGCACATGGCTCAAACAGAATCAGAGAATCCCAGGTTTCGACTGGGATTTCGCGACACGCTACGAA
>QIGT01000288.1 GCA_003230835.1 Gammaproteobacteria bacterium | reverse complement strand
GGCAATTGCAGGCGCTTTGCGCGCATGGCCAACTGACTCAGCGATTCTTCCCCAGTGACATACAAAACCCCAATCTGTTGTGCTAAGCGAGTACACACTTGCAGCAGCAAGGTGCTCTTTCCTGCGCCAGGATCACCACCAATCAACACTACTGAACCCGGCACCAAACCACCACCCAGTACGCGATCGAATTCAGCAAAACTGGTACTCAAGCGTGCGACATTTTCAAGCTCGACTTCATTGAGTTTTTTGATTTGCGCTGTAGTGCCTGCAAAGCCTATGCGTGACTCTTTAATCGGCCCGATGCTAACTCGGCTCAGAGTATTCCATTGGTCGCAGGCGTTACACTGACCCTGCCACTTGGGGTGTTCTGCACCACAATCACTACATACATAGGCGGTTTTTATCTTAGCCAAATCGAGTACAACTAAACAAATTCGTTGTAGATTTCAGGCGCTAAGTTTTCGAACTTGGTGAGGTTTCCTATAAAGGACAAACGTACCTTGCCGATAGGACCATTACGTTGCTTACCAATAATTATTTCTGCAATACCTTTGTCTTCGGTATCTTCGTTGTACACCTCGTCGCGATAGATAAACAGGATAACGTCTGCATCCTGCTCAATTGCCCCTGACTCACGCAGGTCTGACATCATCGGACGTTTGTTAGGACGCGCTTCCAAGGCGCGGTTAAGTTGCGATACGGCCACCACTGGGCAGCGCATTTCTTTGGCCAAGGCTTTCAACATTCGCGATATTTCAGATATTTCCCCAGCCCGAGACTCGGCTTTATCTGCGGTACGCATCAGTTGCATGTAATCGACTACAATCATGTCTAAACCGTCGCCACCGACCTCTCGCGCTACCCGACGCGATCGAGAGCGAACCTCACCAGGTGTGAGCGCTGGCGTGTCATCGACATACAGTTTTTTATCCCGCAACTGGCTCACCGCGCCGGTAAACCGAGTCCAATCATCATTCTGCAATTCACCGGTTCGCAAGCGTGTTTGGTCGATGCGACCCAGGCTCGAGAGCATACGCATGACAATTTGTTCCGCAGGCATTTCCATACTGAATACCAACACGGCCTTACCAGACATCACGGCGTGTTCGACCATGTTAATCGCCAGCGCAGTTTTACCCATGGAAGGGCGAGCTGCGACGATCACCAAATCAGAGGATTGTAAGCCAGCAGTGCGCTTGTCTAAATCGGTAAACCCTGTGGCAACACCGGTAATGGCGCCCTTGGTATTGAAAAGATATTCTACTTTTTCTACAGCCCGGGAAAGCAGAGGCGCTACTTTCTCTGGACCTCCATCTTTGCTGCGTTGTTCAGCGATTTCAAAAACTGACTTTTCCGCCATTTCGACCAGCGCTGTGCTGTCACGGCCATCGGGCGCAAAAGCTGCGTCGGCAATTTTGTTAGCAGCACCGATGAGCTGACGCATGATAGAACGTTCACGCACGATTTTCGCATAAGCAAGAACATTACTCGCCCCAGGGGTTGCTTCCGCAAGCTCGGCGATATAACTCACATCACCCGCTTTATCCAACAGTGCTTGGTTGCGCAGCTTTTCTGATACGGTGATGGCGTCTAACGGCTCGTCATTGTTGGCGAGGTCCATCATCGCTTCAAATATAATTTGATGCTGGGTGCGATAGAAATCTCTTGCTGAAACAAGTTCGACCAGATCGAACCAAGCCTCATTGTTCAACATGAGCCCACCCAATACAGATTGCTCTGCCTCCATCGAATGGGGTGGAACTTTCAAGTTCACAGTCGGGTTAGGTTCTGCAGCGTATTCAGACATTAAAATAGTTGTTACATCGAGTAGAACAGACAGCGTTCGAGTCGATTGAATGTACCAGAAATTGTGGCCAAATATGAGTGGCGATAAAAAAAGGGCCCTACAAAGAGCCCTCTATGTATCCAATGCCTCAAACTTATTCAGGAACGACGGAAACCTTCACCTCGATAGAGACGTCTGAGTGGAATTGTAAGGTCACATCGTAGTCACCGGCGGTGCGAATAACACCCTCTGGCATGCGAACTTCGCTACGGGCTACTTCAAAACCATCAGCAGTGATGCCGGTGGCAATGTCCTGGGTTCCCACGGAACCATACAATCGACCTTCTTCACCAGTTTTAACCACAACGGTCAAAGTATATTCCGTAAGTTTTTCAGCACGAACCTTCGCTGCGCCGAGCAGCACATCGGCTGTCGCTTCCAACTCAGCACGTCGGCCTTCAAAAACAGATCGGTTGGCGGTATTGGCTTGCACAGCTTTGCCTTTAGGAATAAGAAAGTTGCGAGCAAAGCCCGGCTTCACATTCACTTCATCGCCAAGGTCACCAAGATTGTTGACGCGTTCAAGCAATATTACGTTCATCTAATACTCCTGAATTATTTGTGTTGGTCGGTATAAGGCAACAGCGAAAGATACCGAGCGCGTTTAATTTCTTGGGCCAAGCGTCGTTGGAAACGCGCAGTGGTACCGGTTATGCGACTCGGTACAATTTTACCGGTTTCACCGATAAACTGACGCAAGGCATCTAAATCTTTGTAATCAATGTCAGACTCTTTTTGAGCCTGCTGCATACGGCGACGGCTCATTAGCTGTCCTCCTTTTCAGTACTATCAGTAGCATCCGCAGTTGCTGACTCGGCTTCTACCGGGGCAGGAGCTTCTGTCTTGTCAGGAGCTTCTGGCTTGTCACTAGCTTCTGGCTTGTCACTAGCTTCTGCTTCACTCGCAGCATCGTCACTGGCAGCAGATGCTTCGCTGGCTGCTGCTTTCGCTGCTGCGCTGGCTGCGCGTGCGGCGTATTCTTCTTCGCGACGACGCTCTCGCTCGCGATCTTTCTCCTGATCTTTCAACTCTTCTTCGTAGATTTTAGAATTGCCAAGTTCTGGCTTATCGCGACGAATGATCATGCTGCGAATAACCGCGTCATTGAAGCGAAAGGCACTCTCTAGCTCATCAAGTACGGCCTGATTGACTTCAATGTTGAACAACACATAGTGGGCTTTGTGAATTTTGGCGATTGGGAAGGCCAACTGTCGTCGACCCCAATCTTCAGTACGATGCACTACCCCTTCGCCACGCTCGATCATTGCGTGGTAGCGTTCGATCATGCCAGGGACCTGATCACTTTGATCAGGATGCGTTAGAAAAACGACTTCGTAATGTCGCATCACGTCTCCTTTCGGTTTCGCCTCCGCTGGGATCGATACGATGAGTATGCGAAGCCCGCGTGAAGCAAGGTTATTGTGGATCCGCCAATTTTAGCGGCTGCGCATTGTAGGGGGGGCTGCAGCGAAGTGCAAGGCGATCTATGGCGGGCTATTGATTCACAGTTTTAAAATTTTACGAGCATTTAAACTGAGAAACTTTTCCCACACACCTTGTTTAAAAGGTACATTTTGCATATCAGACATAATGCGCTGCACAGATAGGCCCATGGGGAAGTAGCCGGCGTAAATAATTTTATCTGCGCCGCGGGTATTAGCGTAGTCAATGATGGCTTTAGGGTAGTGTTTCGGCGCAAAGGCAGAGGTCGAATAGTAGAGGTTTGGCCACTTCAACATGAGTTTTACCGCCAGGTCTTGCCAAGGTTCACAGCCGTGACGGGTCACAAAAACCAACTCCGGAAAGTCGTACATCACTTGGTCGATACGACTTACCTCCTGGGGCCACATAGGAAACCGAGGACCTGGCACCCCTGCGCAAGAAAATATAGGCACATCTAATTCAACACACTTGGCATAGATAGGATACATTTTGGCGTCATCGATACCGACTTGAGGGTTGTAGCCTGCGTTGAATGCGCCGAATGAACGAACGCCGAATTCTTCAAACTCCCGCACCATGTTACGTATGCCTTGCATACCTAGGTTAGGGTCAACTGATCCTTGCCCAACAAATCGGTCAGGATGATCTTTAAGGGCTTTGCGCGAAACCTCGCCCCCAACCCCGATGACGCCGACCTCAATGCCGTATTTATCCATCTCGTTGAGGGTGATCGAAACTGGATCTTCACTACTGCCATAAACTTCCTTGGGTACCTGTTTGAACATGTACTCGACGGGGAAATCAAAGTCTTCAGATCCGTCCTTTAACTGCTGGCGAATAAAATCGTACATGGCAAAGTCTTCAGCCGGAAACCCGATCATGCAATCAACGATGCCAATATTGGCGAAATCAGGCATCTTTAGGACCCCTCTGATTAAGTCTCATGAGCTTCCGTACTCTTTAGCTTCCATACTCTTTAGCTTCCATACAAGGCGCTTTGAAATAGATAACAGGTGGAATCACGCGGAATATCCTCACGCGGTAATGGTGTGCTCACTTGTTCGGGTGTGGGACCAAACTTATCAGCAAGCGGACGCAGCGCCTGCAAGTCAAACTGATATAGATGCGCCGCATTTTC
>QIGT01000291.1 GCA_003230835.1 Gammaproteobacteria bacterium | reverse complement strand
TTTCCTGGACCATTTCCATTGCTTGCGTATGTGGATCAACGGCCAGTTCTGTGGCAAACCCAAATCTTTCGCCTCACAACCATCAGCAATACGACCGGTAAACGTAGGCTCCTTGGCTAGATCAAGGGGAACCGGATCACCGGCTTTGTAGTTCTCGTCTTAAGTCAAAAGCGGGGGCATTGGACAATCTTATATTGCCTTCTATACTGGCAATGCTGGTTTTACTACGGCACTTTGCACCGACCCCAGAAATTGTGGAAGGGTCACCGCCCGGGAATGACCGCAACCACAGTCATTTCGACTAATAACGCCTTCACAAATAGTTGTGACACTTCCACCAATGTACTGGTTGGTGGCACAAAACCCTCGAAGTATGTTTCGCGCACCTTATTAAAGGCAACCTTATCGTCCATGTTGGTAAGGTAAACGGTTGTCGCGACGATGTTTGAAAGATCCCCTCCAACAGTTCTGAGTATCAACTGCAAATTTTCCAAAAGTTGCGCCGTCTGTGCCTCTATGCCGCCGTCACCAGGTATCTGTTTATCAGCCGTAACGCCAGTCTGACCTGCAATATGTAATGTCCGTCCAGCCGGCTCCCATACCGCCTGGCTGTATGCACCTACAGGCTGCATCATGGCTTGCGGGCTGACCGCTATGTTTTTTTCGATCAGTGTCATTCAAGAACTCTCCACGTTAGGAATCAGATTAGATTCTATATACTTTACATTGTATATTTTAGAAAGTATCGTATCCAAAAAAACCTGTTACATCATCATCTCACCACCAATTGTATCCGCCAGCCAGCTAAAAGGTAGCTTTACCAATTTATGAAAACACGACTTACTATACATATAGCCATTCTTTGCACCTTGCTCAACTCAGCAGCAGCGCTGGCAAAAGAAAATTCCAACAACAACGCTGAGTTCATCAATAACGTGCTCGCGGCGCAGATCATTGAGTTGAATTTCATTTGGGATGCAAATGCGCCTCTGCTCGCCCTATCCCCTCCGTATCTACAAACTTTGGGCGTCACCCACAAAGCATCAGCAGGGTTTGTGCCAGGGGGTATAGCATTCGCCAGCGATGTCATGTTTTTCAGCGGGCACCATGGGGCACCAACAATCGATGCCCTAGGCCATGTCTCAAACAACGGCAAACTTTTTGGTGGCATCCCAGCCATCGACGTTGAATCACCCGTTGGCTTGGGCGCACTAGGCATCGAGACCTACCCGGAAAAGAAGTTTGTCAACCGCGGTATATTACTCGATATCGCGCGTTACAAAGGTGTAGAGATGTTGAATCCCGGCTATGAAATAACACCTGAAGACCTACAAGCAACCGCAAAAGCTCAAGGTGTAAAAATAACAAGCGGTGTCTCAGTGTTGATTCGAACAGGTTATGGTCAACTCTTTATGACAGACAAAGCCAAATACATGGATCTGCGACCTGGTATCGGTGCGGCATCAGCAAACTGGCTGGCTGAGAAGAACATATTCCTCACCGGTAGTGACACATTAACGTACGATGTAGTGACCAAAGCAGGCACGATATTTCCAGCCCACCGCATACTCATAGCAGACAATGGTATCTACCTCGTCGAAAATCTGAATCTGGAGGCACTAGCACAGACTTTAGTAAAACGCGCAACATATGAGTTTGTACTGGTTGTTAATCCACCGCGGTTCCGCGGAGCAACTGCCTTTCCGCTCAACGCGTTTGCCATCTTGCCCTAAGGGACTTCTGTAGAAGATCGAGGGACAATCCTATATTGCCTTCTGTGCTGGCAATGCTGGTTTTACTACATCACTTCGCTCCGACCCCAGGAATTCATGAACTGGGGAAGGGGTTGCTCCCATCGTTCCGCTCTGAACCTTGCACCTCACGTTGCAGGTATTGCTTCAATGTCGTGGCCGGTCTTCCCAACACATCCGCAACGATCTTACCGGCCACCTCCGCCTGACCGGCAAGAAGCACACGATTGAACTGATGCATGATATCCACATGCCAATCCGCCAGGTCGCTATTTTCCAGCGCCAATTGAACGTCTTGTAGAGTTTGCGGCTCGTAGCGCACATCACGACCGAGGAGTTGCGTGAGGAGGCTGGCGACGTCGTGGTAGGTCACGCTATTCTCGGCCGTCAGCGTTACCGCTTGATTCAACAAAAGCCGCCGCTCAACAAGTAGTTGTGTCGCAACCTCGGCAATATCTTCTGCATCCACCATGGCTATCTTCGCATCCCCAACACCCGCACGAATAACACCCTCCGATCGAGCTAGCCCAAGGAGGAATGAGAGGTTTTGCATAAAAAAGAGGGGGCGCAAAAACGTATGGGACAAACCGCAAGATTGAATCTGTCTTTCAGTCTCGGCGTGCCAGTGACCGCTGTCCACTTTGGAATCAATCGCCGTGGCTAAACCGGAGATTTTCACAATGTATGGGCGAGACGTCGCTTGCGCCGCTGTGACCACATTGCCTTGCAGCTCGACCTGATTCGGCGCAATCGGGGACACCAACAACACGGCTGTTGTGTGATCCACCGCGCGATGAACAACATCATACTCGGCCATATCGCCCTCGAATATTTCAATTCCGTTCGGCAGTAAACGCTGTGCCTTTTGCGCGCTGCGAACCAATACCCGTACTGGCTCGTGATCAGCCACCAATCGCTGTACAACTCGTCTACCTATGCGGCCGGTTGCTCCCGTGACCAAAATCATTATGTGGCCTGTTGTAAAACGCGACATCATAAACTGTTTAAACCACCGCAGCAGCAATGGGGATTTAGAACCCAAGGCAATTAGTGCGAGCGTTGATAAATCGTTTCGTAACTTCGCACTTGGACCATACAGGACTACGATTTAAGACATACTCAGTAACGCGAGGAATGCGATGATTGCTTTTCAACACGTACTTGTCTCTCTTGATCTTCAATCGGCCAATACTTGAACACTTCTATTCTGGGCTTGCCTAGTCGCTCAACCTGACGATGAAGCCGCCTTGATGGCAGCGACCGATCTCTGCCACAACTTGCAGTTAGAAGCTGACGTCTCGAAGCGTTATTGTTGCATGTCACTGTCTGCTGGCGTTCAGAGAAATTCTCCTTGCCATTAATTTGTCAGGAAGACGCAATGAGATCGATCTGGGGTTCTTTGGGCGGCCCTCGTCGGAGCGCGGTAACAGGTGGAGCACATTGTTTCAGATGGGCCAACTCACGCGCGATTCAGCGGGCGGCAAACTAACGGGGTTACTCTGGCACTTTACTCCGACCCCGGACAATCCGGCTCAGGGTCCCGTCAATATTTTGGTACAACGAACAATCATTGGCTTGCGCGGCGCAATTTCCACAAACACAATCCGTGAAGAATAATGGACAGTGGTACCGCAAATGTTGGAATCATTACCAGGGGATAAGCGGTGACCAGCATATTAGGGGCTTCTTGGGAGACGAAGTTAATGCGCCCGGGTGAGGTAAGTGCGCCCATGGTAATAGCGACTACCAAGTCTGCAATGCCGAACAGACACCAGGCATAAACTGCTCTTTCAGCGCCATTTGCCCTGACAGCAATCATACCCGCGACCACCAGAGCGAGGACACCGGTTGCAACATCGCCGATACCGGCCGGTACGGCGAACTGCCACGGTAGATAACCCTCTAGCCAGAGCACGATAAACATGAAACCGAGGGCGCGGTAGAATTGTATGCCCACCAGCCAGGACATGGGCAGAGCATCCACCAGACTGGCCACTCGAGCCGATCTTGTTAACAGCCAAAGGCCGACGACGATGGGGATCAATATGCCAAACTGAATAGTCGATATTGAAAACTGGCCAGCGGACCGATAAACGTTATTTTGACCAAGAAATTCGGCCACCGCAAACCAGCCTGCTAATCCGACGATCAGCATGCCGACAGTCGTCACGCGCTCTTTTATGCCCATTTGAACCCGGGTTGCGGCGATGAAAATCAGCGATAGCACACAGCCGAGCAGCAGGATGCTCGCTACCGTACTAAAGGCAGGAAGATAGTCCGGGATGGGTACAGCCATACAGACAAGTCCGAATAGTAACTATAAACACAATAGTCACTATCAAAAATATAGTCTATAGCAAATTTGTATTGACCCCAATATAGTACGCGAATGGAAAAACAAGCTTCCCCGAAGTGCCCCGTTGCCCGTACCTTGAGTATCATCGGAGCCCGCTGGACACCTCTGATTCTGCGGGACCTGCTGCGAAACGACGCGCTGCGGTTCCAGGATCTTCAGGACTCGCTCGAGGGCATCGCGCCAACCCCGCTCTCGGATCGCCTGAAAATGTTGGAGCAACACGGTGTGGTTAAGCGAAGTTTCTACACGCAACACCCGCCACGCGCCAGGTACCTACTGACAAAGAAAGGACGAGCGCTTGGACCCATGGTGGCTGCCATGCAGAAATG